>QIAR01000103.1 GCA_003225595.1 Acidobacteriota bacterium
CGAACGCGAAAAAGTGAATGTAAACGGCGGCGCGATTGCACTCGGGCATCCGCTGGGGGCGACGGGAACACGGCTGGTAATTACGCTGCTGTATGAGTTGCGCCGCAGGAAGAAGAAGTACGGCCTTGCGACAGCGTGCATCGGCGGCGGGCAGGGGATCGCGATGATCGTGGAAAGCTTGCAATGACCACAGAGGACACAGAGGAGCACAGAGGCGGAAGCGAACATCCTAGCGAGGCACAGCTTAATGGAAATAAAGAAAGTTGGTGTTCTCGGTTGCGGTCTGATGGGTTCCGGTATCGCGCAGGTTGCCGCCACTGCCGGGTTCGATGTCACCGTGCTCGAAGTTGAACAGAAAGTTCTCGACAAAGGTTTCACCGGAATCGAAAAGTCGCTGGCCAAGTTTGCTGAGAAAGGCACGCTGAAAGAATCACCTGCGGCCGTCCGTGCTCGACTCAAAGGCACAACCAAGAAAGAAGACCTGGCCGACTGCGACATCGTCATTGAGGCCATCATCGAGAATGTCGACGAGAAGAAGAAGATGTACGCTTCACTTGACAGCCTCGTGAAGAAAGAAGCCATCTTCGCATCGAACACTTCTTCCATTTCCATCACCGAACTCCTGACCTCCACCCGGCGCCCCGAGCGCTTCGTCGGCATGCACTTCTTCAACCCCGTCCCGCTGATGAAACTGGTTGAAATCGTGCGCACCATCGCCAGCGCGAATGATGTCTACGAGTCGGCTTACGACTTCGCCAAAAAGCTCGGCAAAGTTCCCGTCCGTACCACCGACAAGACTGGTTTCATCGTGAACCGGCTGCTGGTGCCCTATCTGCTTGATGCCATCCGCGCCTACGAAGAGGGCGTGGGCTCGATCGAGGACATCGACAACGCCATGAAGCTGGGCTGCGGCTACCCGATGGGTCCGTTCACGCTGCTCGATTTTGTCGGCCTCGACACGACCTACTACATTACGCACGTGATGTATGACGAGTTCAAGGAGCGCCGCTTTGCCTCGCCGCCGCTGCTGAAGCGTATGGTGATGGCGGGCTGGTACGGCCGGAAAACGGGCAAGGGGTTTTACGATTATTCAGACCCAAATAATCCGAAGGCGAATAAATTGTGAACTTCGCCACGGATTTGCACGGATTCACAGGATCTGAAAATCTTTCACCACAGAGGCACAGAGGGACAGAGACACAGAGACACAGAGGAAACGAATAGCTTTGTCTTTACCTTTGGGTTGGAATTTTGATCTGTGAAATCCGCGTAATCCGTGGCTAGAATTTGAATCTATGACCTTCGAAAACATTCTCTTCGAAAAAAAGAACTCCATCGCTTACGTCACCGTTAATCGTCCCAAGGTCCTCAATGCGCTCAACATGGCCACCATGGAAGAGCTGCGCGCCGCCTTCACCGACATAAAGAATGACGCGGGCGTTCGCGTGGCCATCCTCACCGGCTCGGGCGAAAAGGCTTTCGTCGCGGGCGCCGATATCGGCGAGCTCTCGAAACACGATCCTGTGTCCGGCAAGGAAGACACTCACCGCGGCCAGTCGGTGCTCGACCTGATCGAGAATCTCGGCAAGCCCGTAATCGCCTGCATCAACGGATTCGCGCTAGGCGGCGGATGCGAGATCGCCATGGCGTGCACGATGCGCCTGGCCAGCGAAAACGCCAAGCTCGGCCAGCCCGAAGTAAGGCTCGGCATGATCCCTGGTTACGGCGGCACACAGCGTCTGCCGCGGCTGGTGGGTAAAGGAATAGCGATGCAGCTTGTGCTCACCGGCGAGATGATTACAGCTCAAGAGGCGCATCGCCTCAGATTGGTGAATGAAGTGGTTGCAGCGACGGAGCTGATCCCACGCGCCGAGGCGATTGCGCAAAAGATCATCGCCAATGCTCCTCTCGCCGTTCAGTATGCGATGGAAGCGGTGAACAAAGGCATGGGGATGACTCTGGCCGAGGGCTTATATCTTGAGGCGACTTTGTTCGGCGCATGCTGCGCCACGGAAGATAAGAAAGAGGGGACGACAGCGTTTTTGGAAAAGCGTGCTGCGCAGTTCAAGGGAAAATGAATTCTTTGCCGCGGATCACGCGGATTTACGGATGAAAGACATTTCACCACAGAGACACCCTGCGGCTTCGCCCAGGGCAAGTTCTGACACGGAGAAAACCACTGAAGAAAAAATTCGGAAGAAGACGCTCGCAGGAAAACTGAATGCCGCTGGCTTTCGCTTCGGAATTGTGGTTTCGCGATTCAATGAATTCATTACGGAGAGACTTCTGCGAAGCGCCTACGACGGGCTTTCGCGCTTGGGCGCAAGAGAGAAAGACATCCAAATTGTTCGCGTCCCCGGTTCTTTTGAGATTCCCTCCGCCGCACGCACGCTCGCCGAAACCCAAAAATACGATGCCATTGTCTGCCTCGGGTGTCTGCTTCGTGGCGATACCGCCCACTATGATGTGATCGTCAACGAGGTGACGCGCGGTATCGGCCAATCCGCGCAGGAGACCGGTGTCCCTCACGCCTTCGGCATCCTCACTTGTGACACGCTGGAGCAAGCGATCGATCGCGCCGGCCTGAAGATGGGCAACAAAGGTTTCGAGGCGGCCCTCGCCGCCGTGGAGATGGCAAACCTGAAGAAAGCCACCACTCGGAAGAAGGCACGAAGCAGTCAGCAATCAGCAGCACTCACCAACAAAGCTGTCAGCTCTCAGCCGTCAGCTATCAGCCGAAGCATGGCAAAGAAAGCCAGCAGTCGTCAGCCATCAGCTTTCAGCAAAAGCACGAGGCAAAACCGAAGTGCCCGTTCGAAGAAGCGCAAATCCAAGTCCTGACAGTCAACCTCAAAGACCGCGAGCCACCTGCTTCTTGTAGACTGAAGGCTGACGGCTCATCGCTGACGGCTGATCAATGGGAACCAGACGCAAATCCCGCGAACTCGCTCTGCAGATGCTCTTCCAAGCTGATATGGGGCGGCAGAGCGCCGCCGAAGTCCGCCGTACCTTCTGGGCGGAGCGTCACAATGTCGCGGCTGACGTTCGTGGTTTCGCGGAAGATATCTTTCGCGCGGCACTTGAGCGTGGGGCCGATATTGATGCGCTCATCGAGCGCCATGCCGAGCACTGGCGCATGGAGCGCATGGCGGCAGTCGACCGCAACATTATGCGTGAGGCGGTCGCTGAGTTGCTTGGGTATCCCGCCACGCCCAGGGCCGTCGTCATTAATGAAGCGTTGGAAATTGCCCGGAAATTTTCCAGCCCCGAATCAGTTCAATTTATCAACGGTGTGCTCGATAGCATCGGCCGCGAACTGGAAAAGGAAAAGGCCTAAAGTAGGAAGCTTGACGCCCTGCTTTACGGCCTCACTGCTACCAAGTCTGCCGTGCAAGTGAAGCTCACGTTACTGCAAAAATTGCCGGGAAAAGAGATCTGCTGAAAATCGCCGCCGACAACAGTGTTGACCGCGTGCACCGTACCATCATTTGCCGCGACATAAAGCAAAGTGCCATCCGGCGCGAGACTCGCACTCAGGGGCTTGGCGCTTCCCGCGAGGGCAATGGCTGAACTCGTTCCACTGCCAACGTCGTACACCATTACGATTCCCAGATTGTTTGCCAGCACGTAAGCCTTTGTGCCGTCCGATGAAACAAGAAATTGAATGGGTGTGAATGTGCCCTGGCCAAGGTTCACAAAGGATATCGGGGGTGAGGCATTGCTCACTGTGGGAGGGCAGCCTACGGGTGCAGTAGTCGCGGTGATTACGTCGATGCCCTCTGCGCTCGAGGGGAGACTTCCGACTGGTGAGTCCAAGGCCAAGACATGTATCCCATCTGAGACGGCCTTGATCGAGGTTGGCGTATTTCCTGTCGGCATGGCAAGAATCTGCTGATTGTTGACCCCATCCATAGCGATTGAGTTGTTACACGTAACTCGCACCGTAACTGCGGGGCTCGAGGCGCCGCCCGCCAAGTACGCGAATGCGCCGTTCGGGAAAAAAGAAACATCGTTCGCCGGCCCCGCGAGCGCAATTTTCTTCAAACCATCAAGTGATGAATAGGCGTACAAATTGCTGCCCGCCACGATGTAGGCCTTCAATCCGTCTGGCGAGAAATCCGCGGCAGTAGCTCCCGTAATCAGGAGGTCCACCGGACTGCCCGTGTTGTTGTCGTCGAAGATAAAGACCTGGTTCGGCGTGAGGGTCGAAGTCGTGTCCGAGACCACGACTCTGTTGCCGTCACGAGAAACCGCCACCACCTTGCCGGTCACCGTGTTGAATGTGCTCACCGTGGGCGGGTTCGCTGTAGGGTCGAGTACCATCAGGCCTTTGCTGCTGCCAATAAATGCTCTACTCCCCTGCGGATTGAAGACCAGAGAATTGGGTGGATTCGGAAGTGACGTGCTGGATCCGAGGATGTTATTGGAGGTGCTGATGGGCACAATCGAGCTGCCGCAGTTAAAGTTTGTGCCGCACCCCGTGCTCGTCGCCCATACGGTCGTACTCGGGGTCGTGCCGGTCACGGTTGCCCTGACAATACTTGTGGGATAAACCGGCTTGGTGGGGACGAAGCCTCCATTGCACGTGGGGGGCGTACAGGAAGCGATGATCGCGGCCCCACCCGGATGTGCCGCCGAAACGGTTGCCGCACTACTGGGTGTCGCAGGCACGGTAACAACCGCTGCATCAGAAGTGCTCCAGGTCAGCGGGACATTTGTCAGTGTCACATCCTGGTTGTCCACTACAGTCGCCGTAACCTCCTTCGAACCACTGGATATGCTGAATGAGTTGGTTGCAGATCCCGTTACAGCCAGCGTGATGGATTGCACTGGGCAGGTGGTGAAAGTCATTGCTGGGCTGTTCACGCCGGCTGCAGTTACGAAGAATCCTGTTACTCCGGGGATACTCGCGGTGGCTTGCACTTGATTGGCGCCGACTCCGCTCACCGCATTATTCAGCTTCACGACGTTGCTGTTCACTGCCGTCCACGTGAGCGGACCTACCGTGGGCGTGATGTCATTATTGTGACTGGAAACAGTAGCCTGGTAATTGGACGTCTGGTTCTGCGAAAAGCAGACAGGAGGCATAGGTGTTGGCACCGGCGTAACAGTGATGCGATCAACATGCTGATGCACGTAGATCGTAACTGGCGGGCTGCTCGCTCCCAACGCCGAGGCGGTCACCAGCGCTACTCCTACGGATCCCGGCGTGCATACGATCGGGTTGGTGAGCGAATCCCATGTGCCGCCACAAGCCAACCCGTTGTTGGCGATGGTCAGCACCGCTGGATTGCTGGAATTGAACGTGACTGCGACCAGGACCGGACGGCCGCTGGAATTCTTCGCCGAAGCAGAGAAATTCTCGGTCGCTCCGACTTCTAGTGACGCGCTGCTCGCCGAAAGGCTAATGGAAGCCGGCGGTGTCGGCGAGGCAGGAGTGCTGCTGGTTCCACAGCCCGCCAGACCCCCGATCAGCAACCCAAGAATGACTGCAAATAGATCCGAACTACACCTACCCATGCACCCTCCTCGCCCCAGGGTCAGTTTCAGGGCGAGACTCGTGTTGCTCTGGAAAATTTCCAGTGTAGAGGCAGCGAATCTTTTCAGCAAGAGTTCGACCAGCTTTCAGCCGGGTCTCACAATCGACTCTAAACGGGCGGCAAGCCCGCACTTATGTCTCTGATGCGGGCAGGCCGGTTTGACGATGTGCGACTGAAGTTGTTATAGTTAAACGGTTCCCGCGAGTTAAGTCTAGCTTGCCCGTAAGTGGTGGCCACCGCTCACTGCGTATTCTGCGTGTGCGAAGGACCCCGCAAGACTTACGGCTGAGCTCTTAAGATACTCGTTTCCAGCGGATGGACTGGTTGGAAACGCCCTCGCTGAAACATTCCTGCGCTCACCTTTCGCCTCGCGGAGGGATATGCAGGTAGAGCAGACGAAACGGAGTGCCTCCTGTTCGGCAATTGAGCCCGGTTTTTTGGCTCGGTCGTGACTAGATGGGCTTGGTACCACCGTCGTCGGCATTAGCTGAACCGGGAAACCTCAAATCTCTCCCCGGCCTTGTGCGCGGCGAGAAGCATGGTTGGCAATGATGCCAACCAGCCCCGCGAGGGGGAAGCAGAATTGCTGTGCGCGCCTGCGTGGTGATGCCGGCAACGGCCAGAGACGCAGCAATCTGCTTCTCGACACAAGAGCTGAAGGAGCGGTAACAGAGTGCCTACATTTAATCAATTAGTGCGCAGCGGCCGTACGCGGCCTCGTTACAAGACGGCCAGCCCGGCCTTGCAGGGATGCCCGCAAAAACGTGGTGTATGCACGCGTGTGTACACCCAGACGCCGAAAAAGCCCAACTCGGCTTTGCGTAAAGTGGCTCGCGTCCGGCTTACTAACGGTATTGAAGTCACGACCTACATCCCTGGCGTCGGGCACAATCTGCAGGAGCACTCGATCGTGCTGATTCGCGGAGGTCGCGTGAAGGATCTGCCAGGTGTGCGGTATCACGTGATCCGTGGAACGCTGGATTCGGTGGGCGTTGCCAACCGCAAGCAGGGGCGCTCTAAGTACGGAGCCAAGCGACCGAAAGCATAAGTAGTTGCTAGTGGTTAGCTGACAGTTGCCAGAACTGAACTGGGAGACCTCCTGATAGACGAAAAGCTGATAGCTGGAGGGTGAGAGCTAAGAAAGCAAATGCCAAGAAAAGGACATATTGCCAAGCGAACGGTAGAAGCCGATCCGGTTTACGGCTCGGACCTGGTGACCAAGTTTGTCAACTCGATGATGTGGCAGGGCAAGAAGTCGACCGCTCAGACCATCTTCTACGAGGCACTCTCGAAACTACAGCAGAAG
>QIAR01000102.1 GCA_003225595.1 Acidobacteriota bacterium
CTTATCGCCGGGCGGCAAGCTCGAAGACTCACTCATGGTCGCGCTGCTCGACAGCTACTGCGGACTCTACATGGCCAACACCGCCGAGCTCTACGGCGAACAGCAGGGCATCAACCGCCACATGCAGGACGAATTTGCGTTGAGCTCGCAGCACCGCGCCGATGCCGCCTACAAGGAAGGACGGCTGCAGGAAGAATTGGTTCCCGTGCCGCTGAAGAATTCCAAGGGCGAGCCGACGGGTGAAGTGTTCACC
>QIAR01000156.1:0-536 GCA_003225595.1 Acidobacteriota bacterium
CAAGAAAGCCGGATGGTGCCCCCCGTCTGTGCCCCCTCCCTGACCATCCGTACATATCCCTGTTATCTCGCCCCAAACGGAAGCCCGCGAAAACACTGAAGAAATCGCACTAGGGAGTAACTGAGAGCAATAGATCGTAAGTCTTTTGTTTCCTGTTTCCTTGCAACTCTTAATCAGTAGGTTGAAGGTTCGATTCCTTCCGCGCTCACCATCTTTAAATAAGCTTAGGTTAAACTACTTATTAGGATATTCCAGCACAACACTCGACAAGCCAGAAATTGTGCAACATAGGGGTATCGACTGAAGGAGCGCAGCCGTCGCATGAGGAATATTATTCGGTAGATCCTGGCTCCTCGCTGATGCGCAGCAGTGAACTGACCCAGGGCTGGGCATGAGAGGCGCGTGCTGCGAATCATGGGGTGAGACTGGGGCTGAGGGGTTTTCGGAGATTTCGACTTAACTCCTTTGAAACGATGGTGGCCAGCAATGACCAGATGCCTTGAATCCCATCGGTCCGGCTCGATGACGTCACACCA
>QIAR01000156.1:573-8043 GCA_003225595.1 Acidobacteriota bacterium
GAAGCCGCCAAAGGAAATTTCTCAGTCACCGATCACATAGACTTGCTCCGTTTCGCTTTACTTCAACATTAGTTCACAAAACTAGGCTTCGTAGCGATATTTCTAGCGAATATTAGCCTTTACAAGGAAGATTGTGTTGAGCTAAGGTATTGCAGATGACTAGGAAAGGTGGCGCTCAATGGAGCCTAGTGTCAACCTAAGTTTTACTTTGCCCGTGTCAGAGGCTGAAAAGGTCTTAGCATTTGTCAAGGGCGTCAATCCAAAGGAACCCAGCTCCAGGTCGGTCCTTAAGGGCGTCGCGAACGGAAATGAAGAAGAAAAGAGGTCAGATGGGTCGCCTGACGCTCCGCTGCATTTCGAGCCAGTCTTCCTGCAACAAAAGCGACAAGAACTTCGATACCTCCTAGATCAGCGACTTGAACAGATGATCCAGTTCATCGTTCAAAGAGGAGGGAAGTTCTACAATGACGAACTCGCCTCAGAATTGGGAGTTGACGATCCTCAGACCTCGATTTTCTTAGGACATCTCACGCGGAAGCTGAGAAAAGCCGGAGTTAGCGCTGAAGGGTTCCGTGGGACAAATTGGTATAGCAAGATTCGCAGTTCCGGCAGAACGTTGATAAGCGTTCGTTCCGACGTTCTTGTCACGTTGAGGAAAGCGTTGGAGGACTGAGCAAGAACGTCGGCGAAGCGTGTGGCTGGCGTGCAGAGCTGATGCCTCTGCCGGGTTACATTGGGCCCGTCCTTTCCGCCAGCCACGCGTTCGGTTGCGACCGCGATGCTGGAAAGGCTCTAAACTCACCGGGATTTAAGATTGTCGGATATTGCCTGCGTCAGGCTCGAAACGCGAATCGCAAGAGGTTCACTATGTGCTCCCACCGAGCAATGCTCCGGCTATTCTTTACCATTCTCGTTGCCTGTGCGGGGTGGTCAGTGACACCCCTCCTTGCTTCAGGGCAAAGCGTGTCGCGGAAAGAGACAGCTACCCCGGCAACACGCGAGGCCGGCCTGGTCGCGTGGCAGCAGGTCTATTCTGTATTAACGCATCCCCGTTGCATTAATTGCCACACCGCCACAAACTACCCGCAACAAGGCGATGACCGGCACCGCCATGTGGTTAACGTTGTCCGCGGCCCTGGCGGCAAAGGTGTGCCGGGCCTGAACTGCACTACGTGTCACCAGGGCGCGAATGCGGACAACACGGGTGTCCCCGGTGGGCACGACTGGCATCTGGCACCGTTGTCCATGAAGTGGCAGGATCTCAACGACAAAATCCTATCGAGCGCTGAGATCTGCAGATCTCTTATCGATCGTTCGAAGAATCACAATCTCGATGGTTCCGGCCTCTTGAAACATCATGAGGAAGAACCTCTCGTTCTCTGGGCCTTCCAACCGGGGCGCCGTCGCGACGGCACCCCACGCTCATTACCGCAGCTTACGCACGACGAATTCGTGGCTGCCACACGGACCTGGGTTGAAGCTGGAACGCCGTGTCCTCAGAATCCCTGAACTCGGAGGTTCATCATGGAAACCTATAAGCTCACCGTGAACGGTCAACCGAAAGAAGTGGCCGTCGATCCCGGTACTCCGCTGCTCTGGGTGCTGCGCGAAGAACTGAAGATGACCGGCACCAAGTATGGTTGCGGCATTGCCGCTTGCGGTGCCTGCACGGTGCATGTGGCTGGCATAGCCACTCGCTCGTGCGTTGTACCAGTCTCTCTGGTCGGCGATCGGCCCGTCGTGACCATCGAGGGCATCGGCCAAGATCCCGTCGGCCGAGCAGTTCAGGACGCTTGGGTGTCGGAGGACGTCGTTCAGTGCGGTTATTGCCAGAGCGGGCAGATCATGGGCGCTGTGGCGTTGCTTAAGAGCACGCCGAAACCGACTGACACCAATATCGAAGAATCGATGGGCGGGAACATCTGCCGCTGTGGCACTTATGTCCGGATTCGCCAAGCGATCAAAAGCGCTTCGCAACAGCTCAAGTCAGGAGGCGCATCATGACAGCCGCAACCAATTTTACGAATGACCTGCTTAGCCGGCGGAGCTTTCTGCGCGTCTCTGCCACTGCAGCGGGTGGACTGATCGTTTCCCTGTATCTCGATCTTCCTTTGGCGGCGCAAGAAGGAGGCCAAGCCAAGCCGAAAGCTTATCCGCCGGACGCCTTCGTTCATATCAAGCCGGACGGCAAGATTGTCATCCAGGTGAACCGGCTTGAGTTCGGGCAAGGTGTTCACACGTCCTTGCCGATGATTTTAGCCGATGAGATGGATGCTGACTGGGCGCAGGTCCTGGCGGAACTTGCGCCCGCCGCAGACGTTTATAAAGACCCGGTCTTCGGCATCCAGATGGTCGGCGGCTCTGGTTCCATCGCGCACTCGTTTCAGCAGTACCGGGAACTCGGTGCCAAGACACGCGCGATGCTGGTTGCCGCGGCTGCGGAACAATGGAAGGTGACGACCAACCAATGCCGTACCGAAGCCAGCGTAGTTCACGGCCCGGGCGGGCGGTCCGCGAAGTACGCCGACCTGGCGGATGAAGCGGCGCACATGCCGGTGCCCGAAACAGTGCCGCTCAAAAACGCAGCTGACTTCCGGCTGGTCGGCAAGAAGATTCGTCGGCTTGACAGTCGCCCCAAGTGCAACGGCTCCCTGAAATTTGGGCTCGATCTCGATCTGCCCGGAATGAAGGTTGTGCTGGTGGCGCATCCGCCGACCTTCGGCGCATCGCCGAGATCTGTCGACGACAAGGCGGCACGGAGCATTCCCGGAGTGGCGGATATATTTGAGATCCCCACCGTCAGCAAAGGGACCGCGGTAGCCGTTGTTGCCGACAAGTTCTGGACGGCCAAGCAGGCGCGCGATCGGCTCCGGATTGATTGGGACCTCTCCAGAGTAGAGCGGGCGGACAATTCGCAATTGCGGGAAAAGTACAAAGAACTCGCTGGCACTCCGGGCAACGTTGCCGTGGCTCGCGGTGACGAAAAGGCGCTGGCAGGCATCGCCGCCAGCAATCGGATAGTTGCCGAATACGAGTTCCCGTATCTTGCTCACAGCCCGATGGAGCCCTTGAACACCACCGTCCGGTATGACGGCGATCGCGCGGAAGTATGGGCCGGTTCTCAGTTCCAGACTGTGGACCAGATGGCGATCGCCGAGATCCTGGGTCTGAAACCTGATCAGATCACCTTTCACACGGAGATGGCCGGCGGCGGATTCGGGAGAAGAGCGACGCCGGACTCTCACGTCCAGCGTGAGGCAGCCGCGATCGCGAAGCGTTTTACCGGGACTCCGGTGAAACTCGTCTGGACCCGCGAAGACGACGTGCAAGGCGGCTACTATCGTCCGATGCACGTGCACCGCGTCGAGATTGGAATGGGCGCGGATGGCATGCCTTCGGCATGGCGTCACGTCATTGTGGGCCAGTCCATCGTGGCTGGCACGCCGTTTGCTTCCTTCATCATTAAGAATGGCGTTGATGCGACTGCTGTCGAAGGCACCGCAGACACTCACTACGACATTCCTAACTTTCATGTTTCCGCGCATCATCCTACCGTGAATGTGCCGGTACTGTGGTGGCGTTCTGTCGGGCATACGCATAATGCCTTCGTCATGGAGACGCTCATTGATGAGTTAGCCACCCGCGCCAAGATGGATCCCATCGCGTATCGCCGGAAGCTCCTCAAACCTGACGCCAAGAAACTGCACGGCACGCTCGATCTGATGGAAGAGCAGAGTGCCGCTTGGCGCACGAAGCTGCCAGCAGGGCACGCCGTCGGCTTCTCGTGTCATGAATCATTCGGGACCGGTGTCGCTTGCGCCGTGGATGTCTCGATTGAAAACAAGCGGCCCAAGATCCACCGCGTGACGGTTGCGGTTGCCCTCGGCCTAGCAGTGAATCCGCTGACTATCGAGAGTCAGTTTCAGGCAGGGGTGGCCTTTGGGGTGTCACAACTGATGGCGAAGGGAGCGATTACGCTAAAGGACGGTTATGTGGAGCAGAGTAATTTCGACGCTTATACGCCGCCCTACATCATCGACGCACCCGCTGCGGTGGATGTCCATATTGTGCCGAGTACCGAGAAACCGTCTGGATGCGGTGAGCCACCTGTTCCCGTGATTTCGCCCGCTGTGGTCAACGCTCTGTCACGGTTGACCGGCAAGCGGTACCGCACCTTGCCGTTGGTGACGGTGTAGTGAGAGCAGACCGCATTTGGCGCCTCCCTTCGCATTATACCCCGCCGAATTCGGTGGCTCACGCGAGTCGGCGGTTGCCTACAAGTCGACAGAACAAGCGGGCGGCCAAGGAACTGGTCGCGCCGCAGAGGAAGAAGAGCAAAATGACCTCACCCCTGACTCACAGTCACACCAGGCTTCAGGGCGAACTTTTGTAATGCGCCATTCGGACCTCCTCTTTGGGTTTAGAAAGTCTCGAGCTCAACAAAAGCTTAAGATAGAGGCAGGAGAGGGGGGCTTATGGCATACGTTATTGCCGAGCCCTGTATTGGGACAAAAGACACGGCGTGTGTAGATGCGTGTCCGGTGGATTGCATTCATCCGAAGAAGAACACGGCCTACGATGACGGTCGGCCGAGCTTTGACGAAGTCGAGAAGCTCTACATCGATCCCACGGAGTGTATTGATTGCGGTGCATGTGCCCCCGTCTGCCCGGTTTCAGCCCCGCCTAGTGGATCACCCTTGTACTGATTATGATGGCGTATGCGCCGGGGCAGAGGATTCTCTGCGGCTGCCACAACAAATACGGAACGACGCCACTGGGCGCGACTTCCCCTGGCCATACCGGTCTTCGTGCGGGGGGTTAACGCGCAAGGCAGAGAATTTCTGGAATTCAGCACCTTGCTCAACGAAAGCGCCGGCGGGGTGCTGCTTGCGATACGCAAACCTTTGCGGCGCTGGTCGCGGGTATCCCTGGAAATACCTTCTGCACCCCTTCTGAAGAATGTTACCTTGCCGCGGACAGTGCGAAGGCTGGGGGCGCGCGTGCTTCGAATTACGTATGTAGAAGGCTGGAACTTGTGCGGGTTACAATTCCTCCGCCCGCTTGCCTAATGATGGAAGTAAGTGAACATTAATTTCCTCGGGGTTTGCGTTCGAAGGAGCAGTGCCGCACTATGGAAAGGCCCAAAATCAGTAGTGAGGTGTACCTTAAGGAAATGCACCCTCTCGCCCGGGTCCGCTGGCGACTTGCTTATGCTCAGGCGCAGCCGAGGACACTCCAGTAGCGCTCTTCGTGTGCCCCGTATCGTCGGCCAGCAAAGGAATAACCGTGTGAAGTGCTTTGATCTGCATGCGCACACGGGCAATGTCCATCTCCTTTTGACGTAAAACCTCGTAGAGATCCTTCATCGGAATCTCCCATCGATGATTGAGAGCGTCAATCCTCGTCTACTGGATCGAACTGGCCGCGGCTGAGAAGGCGGTGTTGGAATTCGAGCCGATAAGCCGGACCGTCCCGACTACGAGGACCAGAATCACGGCAAGAATCACCGCGTATTCTGCGATATCTTGACCGTCATCATCGTGCCATGCTTTCGAGAGAAGGCCGATCATGCGTTACCTCCTGCCCTTTACGTTGCGAACTGTGATGGGTACGTACCTCAGGGCGGGTCCAGCGGAGTCATCCTGAACATCTGGTTCAACGTGAGGTGAAGTGGCTGGCGCTCACACCTGATTGCCCGCGATTTTGCGCTCACCACATCAGCTTTGTCAAGTGAAGATGGCCAAATGTCGCCGCAACATGAGAAGTTCCTCTTTCCGCAAAATAGAAAGTTCCGCTTTGATAGGGCATGGCGGAATCAGGAGAGGGGTTGTGGATGTCGGCGAGGGAGCGAGACCGGCTGAAAGTGCTACACGAGGTAAGGCAGCGGCACATTACACAGGCGCAGGCAGGCGCGGAATTAGGCATGAGCGTGCGCTGGGTGCGGAAACTGCTGGTGCGCTTGCGGACGTGGGGCGATGGTGGGCTGCGGCACGGGCTACGTGGGCGGCGGTCGAACCGTAAGACGCCAGAAGCGGCGAAACGGCGAGCGGTGGAGCTGTATCGGCAGAAGAAGCAGGCCAAGCTATGGCATGATTACGGCCCCACGCTGGCGGCCGAAGAGTTAGCCGAGCAGCACGGGATCGCGATTAGCCGAGAAACGCTGCGGCAATGGCTAATCGAGGCCAAGCTGTGGAAGCCGCACCGAGCGCGGGTCGAACAAGCGCACGTATGGCGGGCTCGGCGGGCTCGTTATGGCGAGCTGGTGCAATGGGATACCAGTGAACACAACTGGCTGGAAGGGCGCGGCGAGAAGCTCTACCTGATCGCCATGATCGATGATGCCACCTCGCGATTGACGGCACGTTTCGTGCGTCATGATTCGACGGAGGAGAACCTGCGACAGCTGCGTAGCTATGTCGAGCAGCATGGGCGACCGGTGTCGGTCTACACCGACAAGGCTAGCTTGTTTCAGATCACGCCGCGGGCCGTCCATCATCGCGACGCTCCCGAGGAGCAGCTGACGCAGATTGGGCGTGCGCTCAAAGAGCTGAACATTGAGTGGATCGCAGCCCATTCACCGCAAGCCAAAGGCCGCATCGAGCGTGCCTTTCAGACCGCCCAGGACCGGCTGGTGAAGGGACTGCGCCAAGTAGGGGCGCACGATGTGCAGACCGCGAACGCGTATCTGCAGCAGGTCTATGTGCCCCTTTGGAACCGGCGCTTCCGTCGTGAGCCGCAACTGGCGGGGGACGCTCATCGTGCTCTGGCACCGACAACGAATTTGGATTCCGTGCTGAGCATCCGCGAAAGCCGTACCGTGGGCCAGGATCACACGGTTCGCTGGCATGGAACGATTTACCGGGTGGAGCGGAAGCAAATCAAGGCGGCCATGCGCGGCGCCCGCGTGCAGCTGGAGCGACGACTGGATGGAAGCACGTGGATGCACTGGCGAAACCACGTGGTAACTCTGGAGCTTTGCCAAGCCACACCAGCTGTTCGTGTCCAGCGTCCTGTCAGCCAGCGCCAAGCGACACAGGGGAGATCGGCGCAGGAGAAAGCGCGGGCCAAACAACGTATTCTCGATGCACGTCGCCGATGCCAGGAAAGTTACGTCCGTCTTCCCAATCGACCGCTCTGGCAAGCCATGAGAGATTCTCCGCCGCGAGCTGAAGGGCTTGCATAGAGCTGTGCGAGGGGCAAGGAACTCAAACGCCGTCCCTTGCCCCTCGGCACCCCCATCCCGGCTCTAAAAGCGGAACTTTCTACTTTGCGGAGAAGCGGAACTTTCTACTTTGCCTTGACAGTTCAAAGTGTAAGATCTAATAGCACAATAGAAATGTCCGTGCATTCTCCAAAATAGAAATGTCCCCCTGGTTACCCAGCGCACGAACAGTAAAGGCTCCAAAATCTCGCCAAGCGTTCGATGATCATGCACTTCACATGCACGGCGGTTTAGAATAAGGTGCATTG
>QIAR01000157.1 GCA_003225595.1 Acidobacteriota bacterium
CAAGGCTCTCATTAGCAAGTATGGCGGTATCGAAAATCTGCGTGTGCTCAGCGGGCATCCCATGCTGGTAAGGGCCGCTATGGACGCGGTTTCACAATGGCGGTACCGGCCGTATTACTTGAATGGAGAACCGGTCGCCGTGGAGACGCAAGTGACAGTCAATTTCGTACTCAGCGGGGGGTAGGCTCACTCTGGTAACGTCGGATGCGAAGTCATCAGCCGATATAATCGCCAAATCGTGATCGCGACTACTACGGAACCGAAGGTCCGCAGCTCGACTCGGCCCACTTGGGCGGAAGTGTCCCTCAGTTCTCTCCGACGAAACTTTCGTGCGGTGCAACAGCACGTGGGCAGCAAAGTGACAATATGCGCAGTAGTGAAGGCTCACGCTTACGGTCACGGCTCCGTCGAATGTGCGCGCGCCTTGGAAGCTGAGGGTGCGAAGTGGTTTGGTGTCACATCGCTGGACGAAGCGATTCCGCTGAGGGAGGCCGGCATTCAAGGCCGCATCCTGCTGATGACCGGATTCTGGCGTGGCGAAGAGGAAGAAATCATCCGCCTGCGCCTGACCCCCATAATTTGGGAGCCGTGGCAAGTCGAGTTGCTGGAGAAAGCCGCGGCTGAGCTATGCGTGCCCCAACAACCCGTCCATCTCAAAGTCGACACGGGTATGGGGCGGCTGGGAGTGGCCCCGGCAGACCTGCCTGCGCTTTGCTCTGCGTTGAGCGCAGCACGGCACTTGAAGCTTGAAGGACTTTCCACGCATCTCGCTTGCTCTGAAATGCTGGATGCTACTTCTGTGGAAGAGCAACTCCGAATATTTGGAGAAGCCCAGCGCTTGGTCGGGAATGCGCGGCTGCAGTCGGCATTCGTTCACGTGGCAAATACGGGGGCTATCATCTCCCGCAAGGAAACATGGCACAACATGGTGCGGCCCGGGATCGCATTGTACGGATACCATCTCCCATTCCGGCGGGCAGGTAGTGAAGTCTGCGATGGCACGTCGCAGCTCGCTGTGACGCCGGTGCTCACGTGGAAAACTCGCGTTCTTTCCATTCGTGATGTGGGTGCCAACCAGTCGCTGGGATACGGCGGAACCTACGTCACCAAAGCGCCGGCTCGCATTGCCGTGCTTCCGGTAGGTTATGCGGATGGCCTGAATCGGCAACTTTCATCTCGGGGGCGGGTGATTGTGCGCGAACATTACGCGCCAATCGTGGGCCGCATTTCCATGGACCTGACCCTGATCGACGCAACCGCAATCCCAGGGATCGCAGCCGGAGACGAAGTCATCCTGCTGGGGTCATCGGATGGTCTAGCAGTCGATGCTCGCGAGCACGCGGCGATAGCTAATACCATCCCTTATGAAATTCTGTGCGATATCTCGAAAAGAGTGCCGCGGAAGTACAGCAGTTAGTGTTGGTCGTCAGTCGGTGGTCCAAATGCAGCGCCTAGCTGCTAATTGCTGCCGCTCGCTGCCCGGATTGAATTTCTTGCTCGCTCCTTTGCTATGTTTTCGGAAGACGCATGCGCACTCGCTACGCAAGATGGATGTACAAATGGGAGGACCGGCTGACCTCGGTGGACAACAACCGTGTAGTGCGTCCGCTGGAGTGGGGAGTGGAGTGGGCTCGCGACTGGCCCTGCCGTGAGGGGCTTCCTTCCGGGCAGACACCGGACGATCCGGGAAAGTTTTTTGCTGATTACAATCAGCGCATCATCGCCAACAGCGACGAGTTTTATTCTTACCGCGCGCCTTCGGACTTCCGTCTGGAGCGTCGTGAGGTGCAGGTCTTCAGCACGCGAGAAGCGCCCGACCCGAAACTGGAAGCGAGGCTCCGTGGAACCTACTCCAATTTTCTGCGGTTCACTTCACCGGTGCGTACGCCCTATCCGGAAAATAACCTGGTAAATGCTCGCTGGTTTCCGGCGCGCGGCCGCCGTGCCGTGGTGCTGCTACCACATTGGAACTCCGATGCGATCGCATACACAAGTCTCTGCCGTGTGCTGACTTGGCTGGGAGTCGCGGTCTTGCGGCTGAGCATGCCATATCATGACATCCGCATGCCGGCGGAGATCAGGCGTGCGGACTACGCAGTCTCGGCCAATATCGGACGCACCCTGGATGCGGCGCGCCAGGGGGTGGTGGATATCCGTTGCTGCCTCGATTGGCTCGAGCAGCAAGGCTACAGCCGACTCGGCATAGCCGGCACGAGTCTCGGTTCCTGTTACGCATTCATCGCCTGTGCGCACGATCCTCGCATCCGCGTGGCCACCTTCAATCACGCGTCGACCTATTTTGCCGATGTAGCCTGGCACGGCCAGACCACGCGCCACATCCGCGAGGGCCTGGAAACCCAAATCGATCTTGATCGCCTGCGTCGTATGTGGCTTGCGATCAGCCCCATGGTGTACTTCGACAAGTTTGCGCGCAGTCCGAAGAGGTCCCTCATCGTCTACGCCAAATACGATCTGACCTTCCTGCCAGAATTTTCGCGGCAAGTCGTGAGCGAGTTCGAGCGCCGCAATCTTGACCACAAGGTCGTTGTCCTGCCCTGCGGCCACTACACCACTGGCGAGACTCCCTATAAATACATGGATGGGTGGCAGCTCGCGTCATTTTTCCGGACAGCCTTTGAGAGCAGCATTTAGCACTTGACCATCAGCCCTTGTGGCGTCTGTGTCCTAGACATTTTGGGGGCAACTGCTAAATGCTAAACGCTTCGAGTTAGAATGGCCCTCATGAAAATTGTTGGGTCCGATCAGGCCGGAAACATGACGGAAGCGGAACAGGTATTAGAGTATCGACGAGGAGATTTCCTCATCAGCACTGATCGTTCGCGCCTTGATTTGGACATAGTCCATGGATTTCTGACTGAGTGCTACTGGGCAAAAGGGATTCCAAAGGAGGTCGTCGCTCCTTCCATTCAACACTCGCTGTGCTTCGGCATGTACCATGCAGAAAAACAAGCGGGTTTTGCTCGTGTGATTTCCGATTATGCGACTTATGCTTATCTCGGTGATGTGTTTGTACTGGAACCGTACCGTGGTCATAGCCTGGGCAAGTGGATGATGCAGTGCATCATGGCACACCCCTGGCTGCAAGGGTTGCGGCGCTGGAACCTGCTTACTCGCGATGCCCACGGCCTTTACGCACAGTTTGGTTTCACACCCGTCAAGACCCCGGAGCGATACATGGAGATTCACGATCCCGGGGTTTACAGCCAGGCCAGTGTGCAAGAATAAAGCCGAGAGCTACGAATATGAAAAATCCTGCCATGTCCCGCCCCCTGTATGAAGTTGATCCGCAGATCGCTGCGGCCATCGATAACGAAGTGCGTCGCCAACATGAAGGTTTGGAGTTGATCGCATCAGAGAACTTCGTCAGTGAAGCCGTACTCGAAGCTATGGGTTCGGTGTTTACCAATAAATATGCCGAGGGTTACCCGGGCAAGCGCTATTACGGCGGATGTGAATTCACCGATGTAGTAGAAGAACTGGCACGCGCACGCGCCAAGCAGCTGTTCAGCGCCGAGCATGCCAATGTGCAGCCGCACGCTGGATCCCAGGCCAACATGGCGGCCTACGCTGCGATTCTGCAGCCAGGCGATACCATTCTCGGCCTGAACCTGGCGCATGGCGGCCATCTCACTCATGGGCATCATTTGAATTTTTCCGGCAAGACCTACCGCATTGTTCCCTACGGCGTGACCAGAGAAGCCGAGACGATTAACTATGATGATCTGGAGAAATTGGCGGAGCAGGAACGCCCCAAGTTAATCATCGGCGGTGGCAGCGCATATCCGCGGATCATCGATTTTGCGCGCATGCGGCAGATCGCCGACAAAGTCGGTGCACTGTATCTCGTGGACATGGCCCATTTCGCGGGGCTGGTGGCGGGAGGCGTGCATCCGTCGCCCATACCGCACGCGCAAATCGTGACCTCAACTACCCATAAGACTCTGCGCGGTCCGCGCGCCGGAATGATTCTGTGCAACCAGGAGCACGCAGCGGCAATCGACAAGACAGTTTTTCCCGGCGTGCAGGGCGGGCCACTGGTGCACATTGTCGCGGCCAAGGCAGTGTGCTTTCAGGAAGCGATGCAGCCCGATTTCCGCGACTACGCCCGCCAAATCGTCGCGAATGCCAAGGTTCTGGCCGACACGCTTGCAGCCGAGGGCCTCCGCATCATTTCTGGCGGCACCGATACTCATCTCATGCTCGTCGATGTATTCTCCCAGGGTATGCTGGGGAGTGAGGCCGAAAAGGCTCTGGACAAAGCCGGCATCACCGTCAACAAGAACGCCATCCCCTTCGACACGAACCCACCCATGAAGCCGAGCGGCATTCGGATTGGCACTCCTGCCCTCACCACTCGAGGGATGAAAGAAAGCGAGATGCGCCAGATCGGGAGATGGATTTCCCAGGCGCTACACAGCCGCACTGATTCCGCCGTGCTGACCAAAGTGCGCACCCAGGTGCTCGAACTGGCCGAGGCCTTTCCCCTATATCCGGAGCGAAGGGCCAAGGCCCAGGCAGAAGTCAGAGCATAAAATAAAAGCGGATTAACAACGATACGAACTTGACCAAGGACACGCCAAGATTCGCTTGGCGCAGCCTCTGGACTACGGAGAAAAACTGGACATCGGTTCCTGTGTAGCCCCTGCATTTTATTTCCAAGCTCTAAATTCCTTTGTGTTCCCTCGTCTGCTTTGTGGTTAAATCTTGCACGTGAAGGTGGCCATTGATATCCGGCGAATGACCGAGTTCGGTGTTGGCACTTACATCCGCAATGTTGTACGCGCACTTGGACGACTGGACCACGATAACGAGTACTTCCTCGTCGGGTCCCCGGCAAGAGTGCAGGAGATTGGTCCCCTGCCGCCGAATTTTCAAACTGTACCGCTGCTTGAGCGTGACACGGAGCCCAAGGGCTATCTTGAATTTCGCAAAATTCTGAATCGACTGGGCTGCGACCTGGTGCACATCCCGCAGTTGTTCTGGCTGCCTCGCGCATTGCCCTGTCCCTACGTAATGACCGTACATGATGTGCTAGAGCATCTCTACCGGGCGCGGGATCATTCCGGCCTGCGCCGCTCGCTGCATTTTCATCTCACGCGGCGTGTACTGAAAGGAGCAGCTCGGATTTTTGCGGTCTCACAGTTCACGAAGAGCGAGATTGAAAAATTATTCGGCATAGCTCCGGAGCGTATTGAGGTTGTTTACAACGCAATCGACGAGCGTTTCCTGCGCGGGCACGCCACGGATGCAGAGCGCCAATTGATCGCTGAACGTTATCTGGTGAGCTATCCCTTTCTACTGTATGCAGGACGCATCAGTCCGCATAAGAACCTGAATCGGATCATCGAAGCGTTTTCAGCGCTGAAAACTGAACTCGAAAAAGAGCGGAAATCTGAAGACCTGAAGCTGATCATCATCGGAGACGACCTCTCCGGTCATCCCGATCTGCGGCGCACAGTGGTCAAGAGCGCAGTGCAGAACGATGTTCGCTTCCTGGGCTTCGTCCCAATTGAAGTTCTGCGGATCTTTTACGACGCGGCCAAAGTATTCGTCTTCCCCTCGCTTTACGAAGGGTTCGGGTTGCCGCCTTTGGAGGCGATGGCGCATGGAACGCCAGTCGTAACCTCAAATACTTCTTCTCTTCCGGAAGTGACAGGTAATGCCGCGGTGCTGGTGAATCCGGAGAACGTGTTCGAGATTATGCGCGCCGTGCATCGCGTACTAGTCGACCAATCACTACGCGAGAAACTGAAACAGCGCGGGTACGAGCAGTCAAACCGGTTTTCCTGGGATGATTCGGTCCGGCGGATCCTATCAGCCTATGAGCAGGTGGCTGGCGGCACAGGTAACCGGAGCCTCGCCACGGATGCGAGTGGCCCTGCCGGCGTTCACCGCATGCCTGCGTAAAGCCTTCAGCTTCCTTCCTGAATTTATCTTCAGGTTCGTGAGTTCGTTATTCGCAGTGCATTACATTACCGCCAGCTCATCTTAAGCGATGGCAAATATAGGACTCTGCTAAGAGTCTCTTTGTGGCGCGAGGTGCGTGTTAGGTGTTTTTAAGCAGAGGATTCCCCGGGGAATTCAGGCCGAGACGATTTAGTTGCTGAATGATCCGGTTCCGTTCGGGCTCCGACGAAGCTGCAGCCAATCGTTTACGCAATTTCAGAATTTTTTCCTTGCGCGTACGGCGGCGGCGGATCTCAGGCCGGCGACTGGGTGCTGACATGAGCTGTGCCTCCTGAGTTTGAAATTGATGTAGCAGTCAAACTTCTGAGCAACCGCTGGATTCTCGGTAAGATTCTATTCCTGGCGACAGGGCTGCGAAAAGACTTAAAAGTAGGTGCGCGTGATTGCGACGTTCACGTCACGTTAATTAGCAATAGCCTGAAGCGCTGATTACAGGCCCACCGCGGTAAAATCGAGCAGATCCCATATCACTCATGGCCGCAAACCCAGTGTTGCAGGATGTCTATCGGAGCGGGTCAGAAGAGATCCGCGAGAGATTTGACGACTCGCATAATGGTCAAGTGACTGTCCGCAAGCGTTCGGATCTGATCGATCAAGTCCTAACCCAGTTGTGGAATCGCAACCTCGCGGTCGAGGCTAAATCGGAGAAACTCTGTGTTATGGCACTCGGCGGTTACGGCCGTCGGGCATTATTCCCTTATTCGGATGTTGACGTTCTTTTCTTGTGTGAGTCGGAGCCCAGTGAACATTCCCAGAGGCAGGTCATCCGCAGCCTCTGCCAAGCGCTCTGGGACTTGCACCTGCGCGTCAGCCCCGCCACCCGTACTCTGGCTGAATGCGGGAAGCTTCAGCGCGATAACGTCGAGTTCAATGTCTCGCTGCTGGACTGCCGTTACATTTGCGGAGATGCCGAGCTATTTGAGCAACTGCGGGCCCACGTCATCCCGAGAATGGTGGCCCGGGAAGCTCAGGAATTGATGCAAAGGCTGACCGACCTGACTCGGGCACGGCATAACAAGTACGGTCACACCATCTTTCACCTGGAACCGAATATAAAAGATTGTCCCGGAGGCATGCGCGACTACCAGGTTGCGTGCTGGCTCACATTGATTTCGGAACTCGAGAAAACTGGCGTTTGGCCGTCGCCGGAAAATCTTCTGCCCAACGCATTTCGAAAAGAGTGTGGTACGGCTCTCGAATTTCTATCAGCGGTGCGGTGTTTTCTGCATTATCGGCAAGGTCGGGATCTCAATGGATTAACCTATGAGCTGCAATCCGAGGCCGCTGCAGCCGGAATTGGCTTTGAAGAAGGATCACCA
>QIAR01000158.1 GCA_003225595.1 Acidobacteriota bacterium
CATCCTTGCTGGCTCACTCTTTTCGCTAACTCCTCTCGACTGATCAGCGTCAGTCGGGCATTCTTGTGAATGTCCATTCGGCCTCTTCCTTCGAAGGGATTGCTCAGCACAATCAGCTTCTCCGGTTCAGGTCGAATGGACTATTACCTAGAGAACAACCTCCTGAAATCTCACATCTAGGTACTTGAAAAGGCTCCGCACCAATTGCACGCGCTTCTCGACCAAGGCAACACTTTGCTGGAAATCTGAAGGCGTTAGATGGACGCCCTCTGCACTAGCATTTCGTATGACTTCGGTGCAGAGGTGCAGAAAGAGGGGGTGGACGGATCCCGGCGTGAGTTGGGCGTACTGCAACAAAGTGTCGCAGAGCAGTGCGTCAGTAATCCCGACCCGGAGCAGGTAGTCGCGGGAATCCTCTACAGAAAGTCCCTCAACCTGTTGTAGGTCGACTTCTACCTTGCCGATTTTCCATCTGTCGAACGCATTCGGCCAATGCAACGGTTCGTCTCGCCCCGCCACAACAACTACAATGCCGCGACTGCGATTCAGAGTTTTAAGTAAGGCGCGAAACCAATCATCAAACTCCTGACGACGCTCCTCAGGGAAGTAAATTCGCTGCTCAACACCCCAAAAAGCCTCATGGCTATCAAAGAGAAGAATGATCCTTTGTGTCTTAGAAAAGGAACGCACGCACTTAGGTTCTTGGCAAACACTACCGGTAATGTCGAAAGCAACTCGGTTTCGTCCATCTCCTGGATGCGGCCTAATTGCTCCTTAGTGAGTCGCCGTCGTTTCAACCACAGCTTGAACTCCCGACCTAGGTGCTTGCCGCCGAGCTTGAAAAAGAGGTTTACGAGTCCAACATATTTGAATTTCAATAGCCCTTCGGCGAATTCGGCTAGGAAATCCATTTCTTCGGCCGGAAAGACTTCGCGTTCGCGTTCGGGCGTAAGCTCACCGACTTTGTCGAATACATCCGACACGCAAAGTCGAAGGCGGGGAATTTAAGATTGTGGCCGCTTAGCCCGCGCCGCAGTGCCGTTAGAGCATTGAAAGGGTCACGCGGGTCCTTTTTGCTTCGAGGAGGGGGATTGAAGTTCAACAGCGCCGAGGGGACTTTGACGGTTGCTCTGCCAAAAGCCTCCCTGAACTCGGAATCAGACATTGTCTGCGCGCGTGCCCACTCTGTGGGAGCGAGCAGCTTGCAGTAGTTCTCCTGCAGATACTGCAGTAACAGGCTCTTGCCATTCCCGCCGTCGCCGTAAACGAAGAGAATGGTGTTGCGTGGCGGTCCGTTCACATATGCTGCAAACGTGCGGATGATCTCGCGGCGATCAGTAAAAAGGTCGAGTTATGCAGCGGTAGTCTGACGGTCTTCAGGATGATCGGTGGCCGACATAGCCCTCCTCCGCTGGTCGTGAGAAGGATTCCCAAGGGCAGGACCGACGTGCGGCCTAATTGTACCCACTTCTACCTGTGGGGAAACAATTTTTCCACGTGGGCTGGCCCGGCCTTTCGCGCCCAAGGTTATCTGCGAGGGGCCCTGCCCTTAAGGATCCGCGCCGAGCGTGCGTTCTTGCCTGGGCAAAAAATGCGAGGCGTCCGCACGGCGCGCCCAGGTCCTTCGCTCGGCAAAGAGCGCCTCTCAGGATGAATCGCCTGTTGGAGAGACAGGGCGGGGATGTTCATGCCGCCGGACCAACTATAAAAGTTAGGCCCGAGCCTTTCTCGCTGCATGCCGTCCACCGGGCCTCAATTTTCGACCCGACCCTCGATCCGGGAGACAACAGCAGGTCCCTCGACTCGCCCTCGCCGCGCCAGCGCGGATCGGGAAGCGCTCGGGATGACGGAGATTTTTGCTTGGGCGGATATAAGACAGGTTCTCGATCCCCTTGCGTTCGAGAAGGATTTGATTAGGATTTGGCCACGCTTGCTGCATCCAGGCGGGCACCTTGGCGCGGCGCTGCTGCGGCAAAATTCTGAATAAGCGTTCGGTCAGAGCGATGGGGCGACACTTGGGCGGCCCGTTCTCAGAACAAATGCATAGATCCTTCGTTGGGAGTCGCTCGCAAGCGAGCGACTTCGCTTCCTCAGGATGACAAAAATGGAAGATGACAGAACTGGCGGCGAATCGCAGATAAAGATTCGAACTACTGTTTCCGCGCGGACGGCAGCGAACATCCCCGCCGTGTCTCTCCAAAATTGGGAGAGACAATTGGGAAAATGCTATCGCGAGATGGCAGGTGATGCGGACAAGCCGAAGAATGGTGCAATGCGTTGGTCGGCGACGCGTCCGAAACAGCAGTATTCCTTGCTCGTAATGGTATGAGGTGCGTGGGTGGCATGACTTCACAGGCTGCGGAAAAGTCTGGTTCCACACCGCAGGGGCTAAAGCCCGTACTGAAACAAAGCCTTTATCGCAGCGTTAAAAACGCTGCGCCACCGCAAAACAAAGTTTTTCCACACCTCGGGGACTATAAAGCCCGTACTGAAACAAAGCCTCATCGCAGCGTTAAAAACGCTGCGCCACCCCAAAACAAAGTTTTTCCACACCTCGGGGACTATAAAGCCCGTACTGAAACAAAGCCTCATCGCAGCGTTAAGAACGCTGCGCCACCCCAAAACAAAGTTTTTCCACACCGCAGGGGCTAAAGCCCGTACTGAAACAAAGCCTCATCGCAGCGTTAAAAACGCTGCGCCACCCCAAAACAAAGTTTTTCCACACCGCAGGGGCTAAAGCCCGTACTGAAACAAAGCCTTTATCGCAGCGTTAAAAACGCTGCGCCACCACAAAACAAAGTTTTTCCACCCCCCTGTCAAGCAACGTTCCCACCATGGACTAAGGGTGCTGAAAGGCAAGGAATTATCTAAGGATTAGGATGCAACACTGATTCCCTTCGCTGAAATGATGTTGCGGATGTGCGTTCGTCCCTTCGTGGTTGATAATAGATATGGTAGCCAAATGTCAGTTGCCAATTGCTAAGTGCTAACTGCTGGAGTTCTCATGCGAGAAGTCGTTATCGCCTCTTCGGTCCGCACACCCGTGGGACGCGCCTTCAAAGGCACGCTCCGTGCCACCCGTCCTGATGAACTGGCGGCCGTCGCCATCAAGGGCGCGCTCGAGCGGGTGCCGCAGCTCGACTCGAAAGAGATCGAAGACGTCATCCTGGGCTGCGCCATGCCCGAAGCTGAGCAAGGGATGAACGTTGCCCGCATCGCCTCGCTGCGCGCGGGATTGCCGGTAGAGGTCTCGGCCATGACCATCAATCGCTTCTGCTCCTCCGGCTTGCAGGCGATTGCCATGGCCGCCGAACGCATAATGAGCGGCGGCGCGGAGGTCATTGTTGCGGGCGGCACGGAATCGATGTCCATGATCCCCATGGGCGGACACAAAATCTCGCCCAACCCATGGCTGGTGGACCATTATCCCGACGCATATCTTTCCATGGGCCTTACCGCCGAACGCCTGGCCAAGCGCTGCGGCATCACTCGCGCGGAGAGTGACGAGTTCTCCCTGCGCAGCCACCAGAAAGCGCTGGCCGCAATCCAGGCTGGAAAGTTTGACGACGAGACCGTCCCGGTGCCGGTCAGCTTTACCACAGGCTCGAACGGCAGGACAAGTCATGTGGGCGCGGGGAACTCGCCCGCGCAGGACGGGCGAGGGCGCCCGTCCCCACACAATCAGTTGAAGCGGCAGAACATCATCTTCAAAGTCGACGAAGGCCCGCGCGCCGACACGTCGATCGAAGCTCTCGGCTCACTGAAGCCCGCATTCCACGCCAAGGGCATCGTGACGGCGGGCAGTTCTTCACAGATGTCGGACGGCGCCGCGGCGGCGGTCGTGATGTCCGCCGATCGCGCCAAAGCTCTCGGTATCGAGCCGCTGGTGCGCTACGTCGCATTTGCCACCGCCGGCTACAAACCGGAGGAAATGGGTCTCGGCCCGGTATTCGCCATCCCTAAGGCGTTGCAGATGGCAGGACTGAAGCTTTCCGACATCGACGTGATCGAACTGAACGAAGCTTTCGCCGCACAGTCGCTGGCGGTAATCAAAGAAGCCGGACTCGATGCGGAGCGCGTGAACCCGAACGGCGGCGCGATTGCGCTAGGACATCCTTTGGGCTGCACGGGGGCCAAACTCACCGCCACCATTATTCGCGAACTGAAGCGCCGCAACGGACGCTACGGGTTAGTAACGATGTGCGTGGGCGGGGGCATGGGCGCGGCGGGGATCTTTGAAAATCTGAATTAACCACGGAGTCGCGGAGGCACAGAAAATTGACGTAGCTCCCGCATGACAATTGTAAGCTCTATGCCATTCTAGTATTTCTTCCGAGGTCTCCCACCAGTCGAATCAGGTACAGCTGCGGGAGTATCTTTTGAAGGAAGGCGACACGGTCGAGCCGGATACGCCCATTGCTCTCATTGAGAATTACTGGGCCCTCATGCGGTTGAAAGCTAACGACACGGGCATACTGAGAAAAACATTCTTTACGCCTGGTACGCACGTCAAGATAGGTGACCCTATTGCCATCATCGGTGCTGATGGAGAAAACATTCCCTATGGAAAGTTCTACTCAGTCCTCGAAGTCATCGAAGTCAAGCGCAAGAAGCCGTAACCCAATCCTTCACCGCGTGCGGCTGCTTGGCAAATGGTAACTAGGAAAAACTGGGAAAAATGAAATAATTCCTCTACGGCTCGGTGCGTCTGTGGTGGAATCTGATTCGAAGGGATAGATGATGGCGACGATCTCTGCAATATCCAAGACTAAAATCCCCGGCGGCAGCTTTCTGCTCGAAGAGCGCAGGCCCGACGAGGTCTTCACTCCGGAAGATTTCACCGAGCAGCACCAGATGATCGGCCAGACGGCGGAAGAGTTCGCCGTCAACGAGATCGTCCCCAACATCGAGAAGATGGAGCACAAAGACTTCTCTGTCACCCGCGAGCTGCTGAAGAAAGCTGGCGAGCTGGGACTCAGTTCTGTCGAGATCCCCGAAGCGTACGGCGGCCTGGAGATGGACAAGGTCACGGCCGCGATCATTGCGGATCACATCGCCAAGTACGCCGGTTTCGCTACCACATGGGGCGGACACACCGGCATCGGCACGCTGCCTATCGTGTACTTCGGCACTGAAGAGCAGAAGAAGAAATATTTGCCCCGGCTGGGCGCGGGTGAAATTGTCGGGGCTTACGCGCTCTCGGAAGCATCGTCCGGCTCCGACGCGCTCAATTGCCGCGCCCGTGCCGAGCTCTCGAAAGACGGCAAGCACTACGTCCTGAACGGCGAGAAAATGTGGATCACCAACGCCGGATTCGCCGACCTGTTCACCGTATTCGCGAAGGTCGATGGCGAGAAGTTCACGGCATTTCTGGTTGAGAAGACCTTTGCCGGTTTTTCTGTAGGCGCGGAAGAGCACAAGATGGGTATCCGTGGTTCCTCCACTTGCCCTATCATCCTCAATGATTGCAAGGTGCCGGTCGAAAACGTTCTCGGGGAAATTGGTAAAGGACATGTCATCGCCTTCAACATCCTCAACGTCGGACGCTTCAAGCTGGGCGCGATGTGCGTGGGGGGCGCGCGCGTGGCGCTCGAGAACGCCATAGCTTATGCCAAGCAGCGTAAGGCCTTCGGGAAAGTCATCGCTGATTTTGGTCTAGTCCGCGAAAAAATCGCCAATATGGCAATCGGCGTCTACACCGGCGAGTCATTGGTCTATCGCACAGTGGGCATGATGGATGACGCGCTGTCTGAAGTCGACAAGTCCGGCGCCAATGCTATGCAGGAAACTCGCAAGGCCATCGAGGAGTACGCCGTCGAGTGCTCGATCATCAAAGTGTGGGGCTCGGAGATGATTGACTACGTTGTGGACGAGACGGTGCAGATTTACGGCGGCTATGGCTTCGTCGAAGAATATCCCGCCGAGCGCGCCTATCGCGACGCCCGCATTAACCGCATTTTCGAGGGCACGAACGAAATCAACCGGCTGATCATCACCGGCTTCCTGCTGAAACGGGCGATGTCCGGCCAGTTGCCACTGATGCCCGCGATAAAGAAGCTGATGGACGAAGTCCTCGCAGGACCCAGCTTGGGCGAGGAAATGGAAGGTCCGCTGGCCGATGAACGCAAGCTGGT
Source organism: Acidobacteriota bacterium (assembly GCA_003225595.1). Lineage (GTDB taxonomy): Bacteria > Acidobacteriota > Terriglobia > Terriglobales > Acidobacteriaceae > Gp1-AA124. Next base: position 6,135 of record QIAR01000158.1, read on the forward strand.
CGTGAGCGCCAAGAGGATTGCGCTCTTCGCTGCGGGCGGCGCCTCGCAAAAATACATGCAGGCGATCCAGGATCAGCAGGAGGTCATGGGCGCCATCGCCGACATGGTAATCGAGACCTATGCCATGGAGTCGGCGGTGCTGCGCGCGCAGAAGTTGGTCGAGGACGTTAGTTCTAAAAATCAGGGCGAAGCCGCGGCGTCCCTGCCGATTGCGATGACCCGCGCTTACCTGGCGAGCGCGATGGAGAAGATCGAAGCCGCAGCAAAAAAAGTGATTGCAGCAGTAGCGGAAGGTGACATGCTGCGCACGCAACTCGCAATTCTGCGCCGCCTTGCGAAGTACGAGCCGTTCAACACAATTGAGTTGCGGCAACAGATCGCGCAGAAGGTGATCGACCGGGGAAGGTACACGCTGGGATAGAAACGTCTTCGTCACAAACGGTGAGGGACGTGAGAACTTGGCTGAGGATTTCCGTAGGAGTTGAATAACATGCCGGTAGGCACATTCACAGCCGTCTTGCACAAAGAAGGCGGCTTGTACGTAGCTGACTGCCCCGAAGTAGGCACGGTGAGCCAAGGTAAAACGATCGAAGAGGCCGTGGCAAATCTGCGGGAAGCGACAGAATTGTACTTGGAGGAGTTCCCACCCGGAGACCTCGTCCGTCCCTTGGTAACCGTGTTCGAGGCCCGCTTTGCCTAAGTTGCCTCGGGTCTCGGGCGCACAAGCAAATCCGCGCGAGCGGCTGGGCTTCGTTCAGACACGGCAACGCGGAAGCCACGTAATGCTCAAGAGGTCGGCTCCCGCCGGTACAACCGGCTGCGTCGTTCCGCTGCACCCTGAACTGGCGGGTGGCACCCTGCGCGGCATCCTGAAACAAGCCGGCGTTTCAATTGAACAATTTATCGAGAACATATAAGCGGGGATTACTCTCCTGTCTTGCTCTTCAGTTCCTCCATCACACTCGGGGATCAACTCTTTCGCGTCAGTCAAATTTTCCATGATGATCTGGATGTTCGCCACCGAGCGGCGCAACCCTGGCTCTGACAATGGACGCCTGTTGTCCCACCAGCGCCATCGCGTCGGTGACAAGATCCATGGTCACGGCCAGGCGACCACGCGGCACGCCCATCTCGTCGTAATGCTCCAATTCTTCCTGCTTCTCATCTTCCAGTTCTTCCTGGCTCTCATCGAATAGCGGCGTGGGTGGATTGTATCGTTTGCCCCGCGTGTCGCATAATTGCAGGGCGCTGCTCTCTTGCGGTTCGTCCGTACGTCAAAGCATTAGCAATTAGCACTTGGCGTTTAGCCGGCAAAGAGTTGACACGGTGTCCGACCCGCGATTCCGTTCAGGGTCTAAATGCCAGCTGCTAAGTGCTAAATGCTCACATAGGAGAAACCATGCAGAAGCGAATTGCCCTACTCACGGTGTTAGTCCTGAGCTTGGCCACGCTCGCCGCCGCCCAGCAGGATAAGAGCAAGCGTCCCAGCCCACCTGCCCGCGCGCAATGCAAGTTCGCCGACGGCAAGACCATCAACGTGGATTATTCGAGCCCACGCATTCAGGATCCTAAGACTCACCAGCCCCGCAAGATTTTCGGCGGACTCGTGCCTTATGGAGAAGTGTGGCGCGCCGGCGCAAACGAAGCCACCACCTTCGTAACCGATGCCAATCTCAGCGTGGGTGGCAAGGATGTGCCTGCGGGCAGCTACACCATTTTCACCATTCCCAACCAAGACAAGTGGACGCTCATCATCAGCAAGAAAACTGGCGAATGGGGCATCCCGTATCCT
>QIAR01000778.1:0-2471 GCA_003225595.1 Acidobacteriota bacterium
GCCAACATTCTGTTGCGATGGTCCAGTCTTCCTGCGCTCGGATGATCAGGACGCGAACCGCCGAATCGCGGATCGCAATGTCTGCGTCAGTCAGGCCGTTCGCGTTGGCGGCGTCGTCGAGTTTGAGACCTAAAAAACCCAGCTTCCCGCAAGCCGCAGCCCGGACCTCGGCCGAGTTCTCTCCAACTCCAGCCGTGAATACTAGCGCGTCAAGGCCACCCAACACGGCAACCATAGCGCCAATGCTGGCCTGGAGACGGTGAACGTACATGTCGAATGCCAACGTCGCTCGTGAATTGCCTTGCTTCATCGCCGTGAGAATCTCGCGCATGTCTCCGGAAATACCCGAGATGTTCGCGGCTTCTTGCATCGCAAAGTAGGGACCTTTGGTGTTCAAGGCAAAGATCTGATCGAACTCCTGCTCTGTCGTCTCGACCAACGCCTTATTGAGAGAAATCGCAGCGTTATTCACCAAGATGTCCAGTCGTGCAAAGCGCTGCACCGTGTCCCGAACCAGACGACGGGCATCCGCAACTTGGCTCATGTCCGCCTGCATTGCGAGCGCCTTCCCGCCTTTCGCTTCGATTTCAGCGACAACGGCCTTCGCCTTGTCCGCGCTCTTTCCATAGTTCACGACGACCGTAGCTCCCTCTTGCGCGAGCCGCTTCGCAATGGCGTGTCCGATCCCGGCGGAGGCGCCGGTGACGATGGCTACTTTCCCTGTTAGTTTATCAATAAGATTTCTCCTGAGGATCTTCCTGTGTCCGCCGCTGTATTTCCGTATCGACTGGTACAGATGTCGTGCTCATTTAGATGGCTGACAGTGGCGTCAAAGCCGTTCACATTGGTAATTTCTGGAGTGTACAGATCATCGACCCCTTTCCCTGAGGGGCCGTTGACCAGGTCATACGCAGGATGCTTGTCAGCCCATGCAGTATGTCCACCGCTGGCTTTGACCACCTCAAAGATAGTGTTGGAGCGCAATGCGCTGTGCGGAAACCCAGGGAAGGAGTCCTACCGCATTTCACGCGCTCGCATCGGAGGTCAGTTTTCGGACGCGGCTGTTGAGTGCGCCGGAACTGAGATGGTGGCGGTATCGGGTGTGGTCCACTTGGTTTCTCCGTTCTCCAGCTCAACCCGGTTCTTCGCGACCGGACAGACTCTCTCGTCGGTACTCGTAAGCTTGATCTGGTCGAGATAGTGCATTGTGTGGACATTGTTGCTCCTCTCTTATGTCAACTCAAGCTTGCACGTGCGGTCTTTTCCAAATTGGCGCGATCCCAATTTCCAAGGGTGGCACCGGCTTCATAGTACTCTGGCAAAAATCAAGTAGTGACGAACTTAGCGACGGCAAGATCGAAACTGCCCCAAAAGAAGTGCACGGGGCTGGACTTGCCGATGAAATCCGATCTGAAACACCACACGAGCAAGTGGGGCGTGACGACCGAAGACTCGACTTTTCTGCGACTTTCCGCTCTTTGGAAGGAGTTATTGCGCACCACAGGTGGCCTACCGGATGCTCGGCTTAGGCAGCAATCCGTGAGAAGGCTGCCGTGGTTTCGGCACTCCTTAGCAGGATGACAGTAGCGTCATCCTTCTGGGAGCATTGGCCGCGAAACTCGTGGATCGCTTCCATTAGCCGCGAGGCACTGCAGTTATGCGCGGCCACGAATTCCGTGAGTCGTTCGCTGCCGAACTCCTGGTCCTCGCGGTTCATTGCCTCAGAGATCCCGTCGGTGTAGAACAGCAGGCGGAAATCATGGCAGAGTTTCACCGTGTGTTCAGTAAACTCGCAGGGCAGCAGGCCAAGTGGCATCCCGGCATCACTGTGGAGCGGACGCACCACGGCTCCATGGCAGACCAGGGGCCAGGGGTGGCCGGCGCTGGAAAAGGTGAGGGTGCGGGACGCCGGGTCCAGTACTCCAAAGATCATCGTCACGTAGCGCCCCGTGGGAACGTCGTCGAGCAGCATCTGGTTGACTCGCGCCAGCACCTCGCCCGGACCACTTGCTAGAGGCGCAACTGAGCGCACGATACCCCGGACGGCGGACATCAGCAATGCCGCAGGCATGCCTTTGCCGGAAACATCCGCCAGGACGAGCGCCAGACGCCCTTCGTCAAGTGGAATGTAGTCATACCAGTCGCCGCCCATGGCGCCTGCGGGGACCCACTCCGCCTCCAGTTGAAATCCGGGGGATCGACGGCGATTTTCTTGGGAGCAGGTTCTGCTGAATGCGACGAGCCTCATCCTGCTCCGCGTTCAGACGGTGCATCTGAAGGCGCTCATGCTGGATGCGTTGCGCATTGTCCACTGCCACCGCCATGTGGCCTGCCAGAGCCTTCAGCATTTCGATCTGCGCGCGAGGGAAACCGTTTAGTTCGTGGTGCGACGCACCAAAAACGCCCAGGATTCGTTCCCCAACCTTTAACGGAATGATGAGCTCAGAGCGAGTGTGGGGTTCGCAAGCGCG
>QIAR01000778.1:2585-3056 GCA_003225595.1 Acidobacteriota bacterium
GTGGAACGCAGCAAGCTGGAACTCATCGCCTTCCACCAGGAGAATGCAGGACTCGATGCAACCGAAATCCACGGCAATCCGGTGAACTATGGTTTCGAGGAGACTGTCCAGTTGAAGAATGCTGCCGATCTCTTGTGCCGCCTTCTGCACGGAGACCAATACGTCTACCCGGCGTTGCTGGAAGACTGCGGGAGCTGAGGGAAGGGGAAGCTGACTGGAAGGGCTGGACACAACTAGCCTCCTTCGGACTGCGTAGTTTGATTCTCTGACGGGGGTTAGGGATGCGAAAAACGTGGTCGGCATTATTGGGTACGGCATGGGTAGTTCCACATGTAGCCGGTTGCGCCGTCAGAAAGATCTTTGTTTCTCCCAAAATTCATTCCACGTCTGGACTGAGTTCCATGTTGAAACTCGTGTTCCCGGATTATTCGTTGACCATCCACCCCGCAACCGACCGCACAGATGAACCTC
>QIAR01000159.1 GCA_003225595.1 Acidobacteriota bacterium
ATTCCGAACAACGCTCGCCCCCCTCGTATTACCGCGGCTGCTGGCACGAAGTTAGCCGGGGCTTCTTCCACCGGTACCGTCATCATCTTCCCGGTCGAAAGGAGTTTACATCCCAAGGGACTTCATCCTCCACGCGGCGTTGCTGCGTCAGGGTTTCCCCCATTGCGCAAAATTCCCCACTGCTGCCTCCCGTAGGAGTCTGGACCGTGTTTCAGTTCCAGTGTGGCCGTGCGCCCTCTCAGGCCGGCTACCGATCAAAGCCTTGGTGGGCCGTTACCTCACCAACTAGCTAATCAGCCGCGACCCCCTCTTCCAGCGAATTGCTCCTTTGATCCCCAGGTATTTCGCCCCAGGGATGTTATGCGGTATTAGCCCCGGTTTCCCGAGGTTATCCCCCACTCGAAGGCAGGTTAGTCACGTGTTACTCACCCGGTCGCCACTTTACTCATGGATTGCTCCACTTTCTCGTTCGACTTGCATGTGTTAGGCACGCCGCCAGCGTTGATTCTGAGCCAGGATCAAACTCTCGTTTGAAACCCGATGTCTGTCCCCTCAAATAACCGACCCATCGACTAAACGACTGATCGAATAAAATGACAGGACAGACCCGCTCTGCACCCGTAGGCGCAGAGACTTGTCTTGTGAGTACGCTCGGACTTGAGCCCGAACCTTTCCTCTCACGACTGGCACGTTCAACCTATTTGTCAAAGACCGAATCGCCTTCCGCCTGAGCGGCGCGCCTTCAGTCCAGAACGAATCTGCTCCTGTGCACAGGCCGTGCGCCGCGGACACTCTTGCCCGCGACTCACTTCCCGAGCACCTACGAGAAATCCGTCTGTCCTCGAAACTTTAAAAGCTACCGGTTCTGGCGCTTGCTGTCAACCCACTGTGCCCACAGGATTTCCACCGTTTATGCACATCTTCCTGGGCACATTGGGAGCTCAACCGGTCTGCCTTCCTTCGTGTACCTTTGTGTCCTTCGTGGTAAATCGACAACCACAAAATGGGCACGAGCGAAGGAAAATCGGGAACTCTTTTACGCGCAACAGAACGCAGCTTCCGCCTGCGAAGCAGCACCTTTTCGGCACCAGCCGAAGCGGAAGTCAGCAAACTTGATAAAAGATCTTGTGGAGGTTCTTGCGACGAACGCCAAAACCCTTCGAGGATCCTTGTCCCCGAATGAAACCCCGTGGCCGGGGCTGATTTCAGGATTTACCTGTTTTCTATTCGATGCCGGACGAGCCACGAGAGATTCGGATAAAACGCCCGGCTAGCCACATACACTGCTCTCGATGTTTATCTTTTATACCACGCCACAGGGTACGGCGCAAGCAGGCGTTTACCGAGTTGGGTCGTACGAGATGGAACTGCAACACATGTTGCTCGGATGGATCAGGTGGCGCGGGCGCTCTTGCCCGCGAAGTGGGCGACGTTCACGTAGGGGCGGACGCCCTCGTCTGCCCGGTCGAGCAAGGCTTCTGCCCCGTGTGGCAGCTTGCATGTGTGGTGCGTCTAGTGATTTCCGAATCAGCCACAAAATGTTCCACGTGGAACATTACGAAAATTCCGCGGGCAGGAGCAACCGCGCCACGCGCTCATTGAAACTCCAGGGTCACGAACTTCGCCGCCTGCTTGCCTACATTCGTCAGCGTGTGGGTGTACCCGCCGGGCAGCCACTTCACATCGCCGGACTTAAAGTGTCCCGGCATCGGGCCCTGGCCTTCGACGTCGCTGCGCACTTCGAGATCGCTGACCGCGACCAACAGGTGAGGGCCGGCATGATGATGGCTGGGCAGGACTGCCCCCGGTTGCAGCTCGATTTCGGAAACCCGCACGCCATCTTTTACGAACCGGATGTCTTGGGTTCCGCCATCGACCACGTGCAGCCCGCGTTCTTCGTCCCACTTGGGTGGAGGCGACTGGCGCGCCTTTACGTCTTGAAGGAACTCGATAGTCACATTGCGAAAGGGTTGGTCGGAAAGATTCTTCGCGATGTGGGCGAATCCGCCGGGCGTGAACCGCGTCTCACCATCCTGCAGCTTGAGCGTGAGCGGCGCCTTGCCCTCTACTTCGTTCGAGACTTCGGACGCGCCAAGGGTCACGAAAACATAGTCGTGGCGATGCCGGTGCATGAGCGTGGCCGCATGCGGCGCTACTTCTACCTTGAACACGCGGACATAATTATTTTCCAGCGCCAGATGATGTGAAGGCTCGGCGGTGATCTCGACTTCTTTCGTGGCGTTAGTTTGGGCGGACAGGACAACAGCAGTAAGCAGAAGTACCGGAAAAAACAGGCGGCAATTCATGACGCGAAATTCTAGCACTCGTGGGCAAGTCGAATTCTGCCGAGCTCCCCTCAGCCGGACAGAGGATGGCGTCTGCCCCTACGTGGCCCATGCACGAGGCAAGCCCCGCCCGGGTCTTGAGGGTTTCCGCACTTGAACCAACAGCTTTCTGCACTTGAACCAACAGCTTTCTGCCCCTGAACCAAGATACCAAGTTTGATTTAGACTCTAAGTCATGGCAGAACTCGGCAAACTCCTGCTTATCATCGGTGCGATGCTTCTCGTGGTGGGATTTGTATTCGTGCTCCTCGGCCGCACCAACCTACCCATCGGCCGCCTTCCCGGCGACATCATCTACCGCGGCAAGAACACAACGTTCTACTTCCCGCTGGCCACGTCCATTCTCCTCAGCCTTGTGCTTTCCGTGCTGCTGTATGTGATTGGCAGATTGAAACGTTAGCATTCAGCAATCAAACATTAGCCTCTTTGTGTGCTGTCACTGGCAACCGCCAACTGGCATCTGTAAACTGCCTTCGGTGTCAGTTCCCGACCAACTCGGTTTCAGCTTCAAGCCACTCGAGCGCCGCATATGGACGGTTCGCGATCTGATTGCTGCCGTACGTACCCAACTCGAACGGGAATACACGGACACCTGGGTCGAAGGAGAAATCTCCAATTTTCGCGCCCCGGATTCTGGCCACCTTTACTTCACGCTCAAAGATGAAGGCGCGCAAATCCGCACCGTGATGTTTCGCTCTTCTGCCCGCCTTCTTCGTTTCCGTCCGGATAACGGCATGCAGGTGATGGTTCGCGGCCGTGTCACGGTTTACGAAGATCGAGGTGAACTTCAGATATCTGCGGAGTACATCGAGCCCAAAGGTGCGGGCGCGCTACAGATCGCGTTTGAGCAGCTCAAGGCGAAGCTCGGAGCGGAAGGCCTGTTTGACCAGTCCCGCAAGAAACCTATTCCTCCGATGCCGCGGCGCATTGGAATCGTGACTTCGCCCCAGGCTGCTGCCTTGCGCGATATTCTGAACATCCTTCATCGGCGACATCACACAGCAAACGTTTTGATCTACCCCGCGCAGGTGCAAGGCGAAAGTGCGGGAATCGAAGTCACTGCGGGCATTCGATACTTCAATAAGGCCCGCAATGTGGACGTCATCATTGTGGCTCGTGGAGGCGGCTCTGCCGAAGATCTCGCTGCATTCAACCATGAGGGGCTCGCACGCACGGTGGCGGGCTCTCAGATCCCGGTCATCTCCGCGGTGGGCCATGAAACTGACCTCACGATCATTGACTTCGTGGCGGACTTGCGCGCGCCGACTCCGTCCGCGGCTGCCGAGCTGGTAATCCGCTCCCGCCAGGAAGTGGAAGAAGAGGCCGAAGGACTGCATCGACGCCTCGTCCTGGGGATTCGGTATCGTCTGGCCGTGGCACAACGTGCGCTCATCGAACTCGCCCAACACGGCGCTTTTGCGCGCATGATGGATGCCATCAACCAGCGCCAGCAAAGGCTTGACGATCTGTTGTACCGGTTGGAAAGAGCCGAGCGGCAGATATTCGAACAACATCGTCGCCGTTGGGAACTCGCAGCCGCCGCGGTCCGCCATTATGATGTCCGGCGCATGCTTTCGGGCATCCACCAACAACTGGATGCGCGTGTTGCCGCCATTGCCGCGGCCATTCACAGTTTGCTTCTGCAACGCCGCAGCCAGCTGGAACAGCTCGCGGGACGCCTTGAAGCTTTGTCGCCGATGGCGATCCTCGACCGCGGCTATGCGCTGGTGTTCGATGCTTCCGGAAAGCTTTTGAAAGATGCCGCCAAAGTGAGCGCGGGGGATGAAATCTCGGCGAGGTTGGCTCGGGGGGAAATCAGGGCCACGGTGAAGAAGAGCAAGACGTAGATCGTCCCGCCTATTGGCGGCCTCAGGGACTAAAACCTTCGATTGTTTTCACGGGTTGCGCGCACGACTGAAGAGCTTGCGGAAAAAAGGCAGCTTGGTACCTCAGGGGCTAAAGCCCATAGTGAAGAGAAGGCCTCTATCGCAGCGTTAAAACGCTGCGCCACCCAAAAGCCACAGTTTTTCCGCAAGCTGTGAAGTCGTGCTCTTCCCGATTCTCCACTGTGCAGTAGACTGCGTTGCTATGACTGCCATTGGGAAGACTGGATTACAATGAGGATGGCGCTTGGCAGGCGCACGCCTCTCTTGGTGTTTTCGATAAACTCTCTGGAGACGCTCTAAAATGACGCGGTTTTTAGCGCCGTGGCCACACGTGTCGGTGATTGCTGTACTCGACATTTTGCTGGTGGCGGTGATCATTTACGAGTTTCTGATGCTGATCCGCGGCACTCGGGCCGCGCCCATGCTGGTGGGCGTGGCCGTCCTGGCGCTTGCCTTCTATTTCGCCCGCATCGGCGAGCTCAGCACTTTGAACTGGCTTCTCAGCACTCTGTTTCCCTATGTTGTTTTCGCGCTGATTGTGGTCTTTCAGTCGGAGATTCGCCATGCCCTCGCACGGTTGGGCACCAGGCTTAGCTTCAGTCGCTCGTCGAGTTCCGAAGCTGACGCCTACGACGACATAGTTCTGGCGGCAAATCTGTTTTCGCAGAATCAAACCGGCGCGCTGATCGTCATAGAACGTGACATTGGCTTGCGCACCTATGTCGAAAGCGGCGTCCCGCTGGATGCGCGCATCTCCTATGATCTTCTGGCCACGATCTTTCGCCCCAGCGCCCCACTGCATGACGGGGCCGTGATCGTTCAGGGAGAGCGCGTCGCCGCTGCCGCCTGCTTCCTGCCGCTCTCCATGAACCCTGTGCTTTCGACGCAACTGGGGACGCGGCATCGAGCTGGAATCGGGATCACCGAAGAAACTGACGCCATCGCAGTAATTGTCTCTGAGGAATCGGGCGCGATCAGCCTAGCGGTGGCAGGTAAGATCGAACGCGACATCAGCGTCGAGCAATTGCGTGAACACCTCAGCGGATTGCTGCGCCGTTATGTGGCGCGTTCCACCCTGCCGACTCCGATTACAAATGGCACTGAGCGAATCGCTGACGTGGACTCGCCTCCGCGCGCGTCTATCCCGCGCAACATTGATCCCGGGCTGCACCCCGGAGTGGACCGTTAGGCATGGTCAACTCTTTGCGCCGCTCCGTGCTAAGAAACTTCGGTCTCAAGCTGATGTCGCTGATCCTTGCGATAGGCCTGTGGCTGGCGGTCTCGCACGATCCACCTGCCGAAGTTGAGCATTCCGTGCCCATTGAGTTTCTGCATTTTCCCGACAATCTCGAGATGGCTTCGGAGAGCGTCCCGCAAGCTCGGGTCCGTCTCCGCGGCCCGGAACGGCTGATCCACGGTGTCCGTCCTACTGACATTCATGTGGAAATCGATCTGACAGGCACCAAAGCTGGTGAGCGCACCTTCGACCTCACCGCTCAGCAGGTGCGCGAACCGCGTGACGTGAAAGTTGTACAAATCGTGCCAGGCCAATTTCGTATGACGTTTGATATGCGACTCACGCGGCAGGTCGAAGTGCGCCCACGGGTGATCGGCAATTTCGCTCCCGGCCTCCGCATCGCCCGCGTTGTGGCCGATCCTGCGGTCATCGCGATCACCGGGCCACGGCAAAGGGTTGAAGCTGTGGAAACCGCAATGACTGATCCGATCGATGCTACGGGCGATGTCGACCGGGCCACTTTCACCTCGCACGCGTATGTCTCTGACCCGCTCATTCAGGTGGTACACCCCGGCCCGATTCGCGTGACGGTTATTATGGAAAAGGCGCCAAGTTCCTCTGGCGGGCTTTGATGCCACGCCGAACAGGCAGATCAGGATGAAGCACACGCGACAACTCTTCGGAACCGATGGCATTCGCGGCGTGGCTGGCGAATTTCCGCTCACGGTAGAGAGTACGTACATGATCGGCCGCGCTCTGGGGCACGATCTCATTCGGACGAATCCCCGCGCGCGCGTGGTAATCGGACAGGACACCCGCGAGTCGAGCCAGTGGATCGCCGATCGGGTTGCTTCAGGTCTGGCTTCAACCGGCATCGAGGTCGCCAGCGCCGGTGTGATCACTACGCCGGGCGTGGCTTATCTGGCCCGATCGCGCAAATTCGATGCAGGGGTGGTTGTCTCCGCCTCTCATAATCCTTGGACCGACAATGGCATCAAGGTTTTTTCCGGTGATGGTTACAAGCTGCCGGATTCAGACGAACTGGACATTGAGAAAGAAATTTTCGCCCTTCTCCAGGATTCTTTGGCGAACGACTCATCCGACTCATCCGCACCATATGCCACGCCCAACGAAATTCCCGCACCAAGTTTGCCGGGTGATGCCGGTTTGCGCCGTGCCTATATCGAATGGCTGGCCCACAACGTCTCCGGCGATTTGAGCAAGCTCAGGGTCCTGGTGGATTGCGCGAACGGCGCTGCAACCGCAGAAGCTCCGGAACTGTTTCGGGCATGCGGCATACAGGCGACTTTCCTCCACGCTTCGCCCGACGGCATGAACATCAATGAAGGCTGCGGCGCACTCCATCCCGAAAAGGTTGCCAAAAAGGTGGCGGCGCAAAAGGGTCATTTTGATCTGGGCGCGACCTTCGATGGTGATGCCGATCGCGCCCTGTTCAGCGATGCGGAGGGTAACGTCGTGAACGGCGATGGCGTCCTGCTGCTTGCCGCCCGGGACATGCAGACACGCGGCACTCTCGCCAACTCCACTGTTGTGGTCACTACCATGTCGAACATGGGTCTTGAGATCGCTCTGAAGCATTCCGGTATTCGCATGCTACGGGCCAATGTCGGAGACAAGTACGTGTTGGAGGAAATGCAGAAGTCCGGCGCGACTTTGGGCGGCGAGCAGTCCGGTCATATCATCTTCCGCGATGGCGAAGCCACCACTGGCGACGGCCTACTCACGTCTCTTAGGGTAATGGAGATCATGGCGCGGCGCGGCCGCTCGTTAGCTGAGCTGGTTCGTGATCTCAAAGTGTTTCCGCAGACGATTCAGAACATCCGCGTCCGCGAAAAAGTCCCATTTGCTCAGGTGCCTGACGTGAAGCGCGCGATCGCAGCTGCCGAGCAGGAACTCGATGGTAATGGACGCGTCGTCGTGCGCTACTCCGGCACCGAAGCGCTGGCCCGCGTCATGGTCGAAGCGGAGAGCGAAAAAAAGATGCGGCGAATTGCGAGTGGGATTGCGAATAGCATTAAGAGCGCTTTGGGTGGGTGAGAGTCGCGATGGTGGACGCGCTGCGCGCCCTCGGCAGTCTATGGAATCTCGGCCTGCTGGTCGTGGCCGTGGGCACTCTCGTGTGGTTTTTCTATTGGGTCTTTCTGCGAAAGTTGATTCGGGCAAGAAGGATCGCCAACCTTAGATTCAATCGGATAGTTCGCGAACAGATGTCCCAGGGATCCGACAGCAATCGACCTCGGGACTGATCGTCGTGTCGGAGCCTACTGCTGAGGGTGCTGAAGGTGGTTGTCTTTGTAAAAACAGGCTGCAGAGAAACTCATTTTGTCACCTCAGGGGCTAAAGCCCTCGGTCATTTGAGGCCACCTATCGCAGCGCTGAAGCGCTGCGCCACCCAAAAACCAGCGTTTTTCCGACCTCGGGCTGCGGGAAAACTTGATTCGAAGGGTTAGTTAGTCCCAAGGGGATATTACGTCAACAATGGGAAGCCATTCACTTCCCGCCAAGCCACCCGTCCGGCCACGGTCGAACACATCACTGGAGCCAGCGCCGAATGACATCGCCATTCCCCAGACTCGTCACATACGCTGCGCTAGCCAGAGCGAAGCAGTTCCTCAATTCGATTTGTGAGCTGGCCGGCCAGATCTTCTGAACCATCGAATCCGTCATGGACCCAACGAATGCGACCTGTCTTGTCCAACAAGACCAATTTCGGCAGTCCGTAGAGGCCCATCCTATGTTCCAGGTTCTCGGAATCCACTGCGAAAGGCAGATCCCAATGCTGCGCTGAGATCATCCTACGCTGCTTCTCCACGGTGTCGTTGCTGATGCCGGAATCAACAACCCAGACCACCACGCGAGGATCGTTCCTGTAACGTTGGGAGACCTGCTGGACGCGAGGTAACTCCCCGATGCAGGGGCGGCACCAGGTGGCCCAAAAGGCCCAGCAGAACTACCCGACCCCGCAACAGATCTGAGCTGACTACTGCGCCGTCAATCGTAGAAAAGATAAACGATGGCGCGGGTAGGTCGGCGTCCTTACTCAGCGAGTCGGTGACCATGCGAGGAATTACAATGCGCACGGCCAACAAACTCACAGCCAAAAGGCCAGCCGCAGTCAGCGAACCCAAACCCGTTTTCCCCGTCGCGAAAAGCCGCCGCAACAGGGTGCCAGAGAACGTCCCCAGGAGAGCCGCGCCCTGGAAACAGAAGATGTACAAGTAGGCGGTAAAGGCATAGCCGGTGTAAGCAAGAAGCAAGATGGTGCTTGTACCGGGGACGACGATGAACAATAGCTTTAGGAACGTGTTGCGGGGAGCGCTATGGCCACGAAAGACTCCCGCAAGAAAATAGATTGTTTCTGCCATGAGGAACAGGATTGACGCATGGTTATCGGGCGCCCACCTCAATCCCGCGTAGAAGAGACCAAACGCTCCCGCGCCGACGACAATATCGATAACGACGTTTTGTAAACCGCGGGACAGAGCCATGATTCGGCTCCTTGACTGAACTTTGTGCGCGTTACGCTTTCAGGAACGTACTAGCGAGCCGCTCTTGCACGATTAGGAGAAAAGTTTAGGGCAGGATCGTTGTCGTGAACAGTCTTTCGCGTCGCCCAAAGGCGTCGGCCTTAGGAAAGCTGACCCGGTATCAGAAAATCTTTTCAGTGGAAGTAGGATCAAAACCGTAACCACCCGGGGCCTGCCTTACTCCAAGTCCCTCCAGTTCGGGCCCACTCCGATCTCCACCAGCAAGGGCACATGCAGCGGATGCACGTTCTCCATCTGTTCCCGTACCAGCGTGCGCACGGTTTCAATTTCGGACTCAGGCACCTCGAACACCAGTTCGTCGTGCACCTGCAATGTCATTCTTGATTTCAGTCCGCGATCGCGCAACGCCGTATCAATGCGAATCATCGCCAACTTGATCAGGTCGGCTGCGGTCCCTTGGAGGGGCGTGTTCACCGCTGTACGCTCGGCGAATCCGCGCTGATTCGCATTCTTGCTGTTGATATCTGGAATCGGCCGCACCCGTCCGAATAGTGTTTTCACTCTCTGCTCGCGCCGTGCTTCATCGAGAGTCTTGTCGATGAAAGCGCGAATGCCCTTGTACTTCTCGAAGTAGGCGTTGATGAATTGTTTAGCATCGCTGGTTTCTATGCCCAGATTTTGGGATAGACCAAACGGGGAAAGCCCATAAACGATGCCGAAGTTTACTACTTTGGCTTGACGCCGGTGTTCTGAAGTAACCATCAGCGGAGGCACACCGAACACCTGTGAAGCGGTCAGCGTGTGGACGTCATCGCCACGGCGGTAAGCTTCCACCAGCAGCGAGTCCTTCGAGAAGTGTGCCAGCAGCCGCAGCTCGATCTGCGAGTAATCCGCAGCCAGCAACACGTGGCCCGGCTCGGCGGTGAATGCAGCTCGAATCTCGCGTCCCAGCTCGGTTCGAATCGGAATG
>QIAR01000160.1 GCA_003225595.1 Acidobacteriota bacterium
AACGCCATCCTTACCGCTTCGCCCTACTACAACAAGCCCACGCAAGAAGGACAGTACCGCCATTTCAAGGCGATCGCCGAGGCAGTGGACAAGCCGCTGATCCTATACAACGTGCCAGGGCGCACAGGCGCCAACATTGACCCGGGCACTCTGGCGCGTTTGGCGGAAGTGCCGAACATTGCTGGTGTGAAGGAAGCCAGCGGCAACATGACTCAGATCGCGGAAGTGTGCAGCGCAGTGCCGGAACGCTTTCTGGTCTTTTCCGGCGACGACGCCATTACTTTGCCGGTTATTGCGCTGGGCGGGGTTGGGATTATTTCAGTGGCATCGAACGAGATCCCGCGTGAGATGGCCGAGATGACTCGGGCGGCGCTGAATAGTGATTGGGATACGGCACGGCGGCTGCATCGCAGGTATTTCGCCTTGATGCAGGCCAACTTCATGGAGTCGAATCCGCTGCCGGTGAAGGCTGTTCTGGCCATGATGGGCAAAATTGAGGAAGCCTACCGCCTGCCACTCCTGCCTATGCGTCGTGAAACGCGCTCGCGCCTGCAGAAGATCGCCATTGATGCGGGTGTGATTGCAAAACCAGCCGCAGCGACTCCTGAAGGAGCCGAGTTCTACGTTTATGAGAATTGGCTGGCCGGACCACACAAAATCGTGTTGCACCGTTCTGCTTGCGGACAATGCAATTACGGCAAGGGACGTCCGGCGGGACACGACGCCAACCACGCTCGCTGGCACGGACCGTATGCTACCCTCAGCGAAGCGCGCGAGGCCTCGCAACATATGCCAGGCGTGCTGATCCGCAGCGAGTGCAAGTGCATTTAGGATTGTGGAAATAAGATTTTAGAGTGCAGAAGTCAGAGTGCAGAAGTCAGAATGCAGAAGTCAGAATGCAGAAGTCAGAATGCAGAGGTCAGAGTGCAGAAGGCAGATTGCACAAGTAAACCCTCTCAGGCTGCCCACTTCTAAGTTCGCAGAGGACATGGTTTTTACTTCTGAAATCTGCAATGTGAAATCTGCAATCTGACCTCTGCATTCTGACTTCTGCACTCCGTTCTTTTATACTTCCTTCCGCATGCAACCTCTCAAGGCTGCCATCGAGCGCCTCGCCTCCCTGGGGGAAGTGGAGCGCAACCCGGAAGCGCGCCAGAGTTTTCTAGAATTTCGTGATGCGCTCACGTGCGGCAACATCCGCGCGGCTGAAAAACACGGCGATCGCTGGATAGTCAACACCTGGGTGAAGCAGGGCATCCTACTGGGATTCCGTTTGGGCGAACTCACGGAGATGGGCGATGGCGCCGGGCTGTCCTTCGTAGATAAAGACACCTTTCCTGCTCGACGATTCGCCGTGACCGACCGCGTGCGCTTAGTGCCTGGCGGCTCATCGGTGCGAATGGGGGCATACGTCGCGCCGTCGGTGATCTGCATGCCACCGATGTTCATCAACGTCGGCGCATACGTAGACGAAGGCACGATGGTTGACTCACACGCACTGGTGGGATCGTGCGCGCAAGTTGGGAAACGGGTTCACCTCAGCGCTGGAGCGCAGGTGGGCGGCGTATTGGAACCGGTGAATGCAGCGCCGGTGATTATTGAAGACGACGTCCTCGTGGGTGGGAACTGCGGGGTCTATGAAGGCACGCTGGTGCGGTCACGTGCGGTATTGGGAGCGGGAACGATCCTGACGCGGTCCACACCACTTTACGATATTGTCCGTGGGCGAGTGTATCGTGCGACGGACGACAAGCCACTGGAAATACCGGAAAATGCCGTGGTGGTGCCCGGTTCGCGCGCGGTAAGGAAAGGCCAGGCAGCGGAGTGGAACCTGTCACTCTACACGCCAGTAATCGTGAAATATCGCGACGAGAAAACGGATCAAAGAATTGAATTGGAAGATTGGCTCCGGTAGAAACAGCCACGGGTTAGTGATTCAAGTGCCCGGGAGAAGTAGGGAAAACTCGTCTTCGTTCGCAAGCGAGCCAACAAGGGCTGGCTGAGTGTGACATGTTTGAGTCTCAGTGGCCGCGTGCCGAATCTGCAGATCAAAGGATGGAAATTTCCAGAGCTTGGCCCCGGCGGGCTCCATCAAAGCTGACGTGAATCTGCGTGAGGCTCTGTACTACGGCTTCCGCTTCTCTCAGATCGGCAACTGGATATGTACTGGCCAGGGCGATGACTTTCATCCCTCCGGCATGCGCCGCGAGAATGCCGGCAGGAGCATCTTCGATCACCACGCACTCTGAGGGATCCACCCCCAGCCGTTGCGCTCCCTTCAGGTAGGGCTCGGGATTCGGTTTACCTTCCACAACATCGTCTGCGGAAATCAAAACTACAGGAATCGGGATATTGGCGAGGCCGAGTCGTGATGTGGCCAGATGACGCGTCCCGGAAGTGACTACACCCCAGCGACCATTGGGAATCGATGCCACGAGTTCGGCGGCTCCAGGCATCACACGGACTCCTTCTGTGTCCGCGGCTTCGCGCTGCTCGATTTTTGCGACCTCATCCGCCGTGGCCAGATGCGGGGTCAAGAGTTGAACAACCTCGATGGTCCGGCGGCCGTGGGCGATCTCCAAGAGTCTCGCGGAATCGAGGTTGTTTTCGTTCGCCCAGATGCGCCACTGACGGGTGACCGAGTGGGTCGAATCGACGAGAACACCGTCGAGATCGAAGAGGATGGCGGAGCAGCGAAACAATTGTGTCATCAACTTTCTATTGGAGCCTTGTCATTGTGAGTGAGCATATGACCCGCGAAGAACCTGCTCTGTCCGGGTTAGCTAACAGCAGATCCTTCTTAGCCTGAAAGCCACTCAAGATGACAATATGCTGGGATGTCTGACGGCCGGAATCGCCACTTTTGTCGCCATCCGCGTGCGGACCTCAAGATGTTTCTGGCGAAAATGTGAGTTCGCACGTTCTCCCCAGGCCCGCACGAAATAATAGTTCAGCCCGGCGCCAATCAGAGAACTGGTTAGAGGAATAAGCCTGCCAGCCCATTTCTCCACCACTTCGCCACTGGCCTGCGCGGCGATGCGCTGGATCACCCGCGGCACGAAGCGGTTGACCACTTCTTTTTCCAGCAACTCACGGCTGATATCTACGCCCGCGGCGGTGGCGGCGGCGATCCAAAGTTCGGCGATCTCATCGTCAGTATTAAATTCGAAACCGTAGAGCAAGCTGAGCTTCTGGATGGTGCGCAGAGTGATGCCCGCGAGGATGCCGAGATCGGGGACAATCGTGATGATTCCGCCCAGACCGAGACCTGCGCCTTCGGCGGCGGCCACTTTCATACCGCTGCGGATCAGCGATTGGGAAACGCTGTCCAGCGAACTGAGTTCTACCGAATACACGCCGTGAAAAGTCGTGATCGGCAGGCCATAGGCGGTGCGCAGTTTCACGAGGAACTTTACTGGATCCACTCTCACAGTCTCATAGGCGCGGGCCAGCCCGCCACGAAGGGCGTCCTCAACCCGGCCGCGCACCCAGGATTTGCTGATCTTTTCTGCCATCGAATATTGGATGCGAGTGGAAGAGATGTGGCCCCAAAAACTCATCTTAAAAAGAGTATCTGTGCTAGGAAACCGCTGCTGCCGGGCCTGTGCTAGCATCAAGTGTTCCCAATGCCATCTGGAAAACTACACATCGTACCCCTTGGGGGGGTGGGCGAGTTCGGCATGAATTGCATGGCCGTTCGCTGGGGCGACGACATCATCGTCATCGACGCTGGTCTGATGTTCCCCGAGGCCGAACTGCTGGGTGTAGACATTGTTGTTCCCGATATTTCTTATCTGATCGAAAACCGGAATCGGGTGCAGGCGATCGTGCTCACGCATGGTCATGAAGACCACATTGGCGCGTTGCCGTGGATTCTTTCCGAGCTGAACGTTCCAGTCTGGGGCACGGAGTTCACGCTAGCGTACGTGGAAGACAAGCTGGAAGAACACGGATTACTGGACGATGCCGACCTGCGGGAAATCAAACCGGGCGAGCGCTTCCGGGTGGGATCGTTCGTCATTCATCCCATTCAAGTGACGCACAGCCTGGTGGACTGCGTGTCGCTGGCGATCCATACACCACTCGGCGTCGTCCTTCATACCGGCGACTTCAAGGTGGACCCGACCCCCACGGATAATAGGCTTTTTGATCTGCACTCCTTCGCCGAGTACGGCAAAGAGGGCGTGCTGGCATTATTCCAGGATTCGACCAATGTCGAGCGAAGAGGGTACACCCCGAGTGAGCGGGCGGTGCGGCGCAAGTTCGATGAAGTGTTTGCGCGCACGGAGCGGCGGCTGTTTATTTCGTGCTTCTCGTCCTCGATTCACCGCATCAAGCTGACAATTGAGCTGGCGGGGCAGCATGGTCGCAAGGTGGCTTTCATCGGCCGATCCATGGTGAGCTCGGCGGAAATTGCAGAAGACCTGGGTTACGTCGAGATTCCGGAGGGCCTGCTGATCCATCCCGGCGAGATGAAGAATTTTGCGCCGGAAAAAGTATGCGTGCTGATCAGCGGGACCCAGGGCGAGCCCATGTCAGCGCTTTCGCGGGCTGCGGTCGAAAACCATAAACATGCCAAGATCGAGAAGGGCGACACGGTTGTGCTCTCGTCTCGCATCATCCCAGGTAACGAGAAAGCGATTTACCGGATGATCGACCACCTGTTCCGGCGCGAGGCGCACGTGATCTACGAGGATGGCTCGTCGCCGCCGGTACACGTCAGCGGGCATGCCAGCCAGGAAGAGCTGAAGCTGATCATTAATCTGGTCAAGCCGCGATATTTCATTCCGATCCACGGCGAGTACCGGCAACTAAAACTGCACGCAGAGCTGGCGGCTTCAATGCACGGATCGGCGGGCAAAGTTGTTCTGCTCGAGAGCGGCGACATTCTGGAATTCGATGAACTAGGTACCCGCAAGGCGGGCCGAGTGAATGTAGGGCGTGTTTGCATTGATTCTGGTTCTCGCACCGATGTGGTCGAAGATTTGATTATTAAAGACAGGCGGCATCTGAGCGAGGACGGGATTGTTCTGCCGATTATTGCGATCAATAAGCTAACCGGCCGAGTGGAAAGCACCAGTCCTGAAATTGTTACCCGGGGATTTGCTCCTGGTGAAGACGGCTTTGTCGATGGCGCCCGGCAGATCGTCATCCAAACGCTAGATTTGTCGAGCGACGAAGAGAAGGCCGACTACGGCGTGATCAAAGAAAAAATCCGGGCGGACCTCAAACGGTACATATCCAAGCAAACGCAGAAGAGGCCGCTGATCATGCCGGTGATACTCGAAATCTAGTTCCCACGGATTTGCAGGGATTCAGGCAGATAGAAGCCAAGACTCGGTCATTTTGACGGGCTGGGTCGTGCGGAGAACCTGCTTTACTTGGCGCCGGAAAGCACGTCCTTCGCTTCGCTTAATTCGTAGAAAGTTCGGAGGACCCCTATCGTTACCCTCGATGACATTCAGCAGGCACAAGCGCGCTTGAGTGGTGTGGCGGTGCGGACAGAACTGCTTGAGTCGCAGATCCACGAACCAGTTCCCGGGAGTGATGAGCGACGCCTGTTTTTAAAGCTGGAAAGTCAACAGCCGATCGGCTCGTTCAAACTTCGCGGGGCATACAACAAGATCGCATCGCTGTCCGATGACGAGCGGGCCCGCGGCGTGATTTCCTACTCCAGCGGCAATCACGCGCAGGGAGTGGCCTACGCGGCACGTTTGTTGCGCGTGAAGGCAGTGATCGTAATGCCGACCAATGCTCCCCTGATCAAGCGGGAAGCGACAACTTCCATGGGCGCAGAGATTGTGACTGTGGGCCCGGGCAGCGCGGAACGGCAAGCAAAAGCAGAAGAATTAGCAGCGCAGCATGGGTATGTGATCGTGCCTCCGTACAACGATGAAAAGATTATCGCCGGCCAGGGTACGATGGGCCTGGAGATTCTGGAGGATTTGCCCGAAGTCGAAACCGTGCTGGTGCCGGTCGGCGGTGGTGGGATGATAAGCGGCATCGCTACAGCGATTAAGCTCAGCAGACCGTCAGTGAAAGTAATTGGCGTGGAACCGGAGCTGGCGGCGGACGCTCAAGCCAGTCTGCGCTCTGGAAAAATTGTGCCGTTCGCTGCCGAGCAGGTCACGCGCACCATGGCGGATGGGCTGCGCACTCAAAGTGTGGGTCCAATCAATTTCGAGCACATCCGCAAGTATGTGGATGACATTGTGACTATCCGTGAAGATGAAACTCGAGAGGCTATGCGGCGGCTGGCAGCGAATTCTAAAACCATTGCCGAACCCAGTGGAGCGGTGGCAGTAGCGGCTTTTCTTTTCCATCGTGACCAGTTGCCGAAGACGACATTGAATGTGGCGGTGATTAGCGGCGGGAACATTGAACCGAAGATGCTAGAGGAAATTCAGCGGCAGGCAACGGCGACGGCCTGATTGTCTCTGGGGGCAAGCGAACAAAGGATGCGCAGGATCGCGACGGGAGAGGTTCCATCTGTGGCCGACTTAAAATCGTGCGCCGACGCATTCATAGCCGAGGTTCGCTCGGCCGGACAGACGAGGGCGTCTGTCCCTACGTGGCCTGTGCCAAAGGCGGACAACCGATTGCCCCAGCAAATTATGAACAGCCGTGCAGAATTTCAGGTTTCCCCTGGGAAATGGCTGTGATGCGAAATTATTTCCGGCTGATTCTTTGCTTGCTGGTGATTTTGTACTGCGCTGCGGCTTTTGCTGTTGGCGAGCGCGGGGCGCTGGTGCGAGCGGCAACACTCTATCTGTCTCCAGACACGAATTCGTCCAAGCTGACGGAAGTGGGACGCGGGCACGAAATCGTGATTCTGGAGACCAGCCGCGGTTGGGCGCACGTCGAAGCCTTGCTTGGCGGACAGTCCCAGCGCCGCGAGGACGAGGAGGAGGAGAGGCAAGGAAAAACCATTACCGGTTGGCTGCTGGATAAAGGAATGGTGCGGACATCCACTCCCGACGGCGACAAGATCCTGTTCGGCGAAGCGACGGACTCCGAAGGTCAAGCCAGCCGACGGGGAGGCCGCAAGGGGGCAGACCAGGACGCCATGCGCCTTTACTATCGCGTCTATGATTACTTCCCGAGCTCGCCGCTTGCGGGAGAGGCGTTGTACCGGGCCGCCGATATCCGCTGGCAACTGGAGAAAGCGGATGTGATGACGCGTCCCTCGGCGCGAGAAAAGGAATCCTACTTGCGTGAGGGTATGGATGAGCATTGGATGAAGCTGGTGATGAAGAAGTTTTCTGGCACTAAGTGGGCTGATCTCGCCGCCTTCCACCTGATCGACAACAAGCTGTGCGGCGATTGGCAGGGATCCTCGAAGTGCCCTGAGAAAGAAGCGGAAATCTATGAGAAGTATGCCAAGGAGCATTCGCAATCGCCGGCCGCGGCGGAGGCACTGTACGATGCGGCCTGGCGGCGCTCGGCGCTAATCGAGATCTACAAGATTGAAGAGCAGGCGAAGAAATCGGACGAATCGAAAAACAGGGCTATGGCGCTGGCACAGCAAGTGGTGGCCCAGTATCCGCAGAGTCAGTGGGCGTTGCGGGCGCGGCGGCTGGTTTTTCTGATCCAGCAGAACGTTCCCACGTACGGCAATGTGAGTGAGTGATCTGCACACAATTTTGTGACCGAATCAAGATCGCAAGCAATCCCACCAACAATTTTCTGAGATACTCGCTCCACTCACCCTCTGGAGGAAGCTTGAACGATTACCTGCTGTCCCTGCTGCTGGGGATCATTGAAGGACTGACCGAGTTCCTGCCCGTCAGCTCGACTGCCCATCTGCGCATTGCAGAAGCGTTATTGAACATCAGCCTCACGAGCGGCTACTGGAAGATGTACACCATCGTCATTCAACTAGGGGCTATCCTGTGCTTGCCGGTCTATTTCCGCGCGCGAATCGCCAAATTTCTCTCCACTTTTCCTCGCGGCGAACGTGGTGATCGCACGCCGCTGACCCATCCCTTGAGCTTGACTACCGTCGCATTCCTGATAACAGCCCCTCCGTCCTACCTGCTGACCAAGGTCATCGGCAAGCACCTGGAGAGCCTTCACATCATGGGGAGCGCACTACTGATCGGCGGAATCGTGATGTGGGCTATTGATGCGATGAATGCACGCTCCGAGGCAGCAGGACCAGAAGCCCCGGGCAGCCGCATTCATACTTGGAGAATGGAGGACATGAGTCTGGGCCAGGCCATCTGGATTGGCGGCTCCCAGATTCTTTCGGCTGTGTTTCCCGGAACCTCGCGGTCGATGTCGACGATCGCGGCGGGGCAGTTGGCGGGGATGTCGCGCGCTTCTGCGTTGGAGTTCTCGTTCTTCTTATCAATTCCGACCATGGTCGCGGCCACCGGATATACGTTGTTCAAGTCGGTAATGGGCAAGGACGAAAACCCGATTGGCATCTCACAGATTAGTTCACAGCAGTGGGTAATCTTAGCAATTGGATTTGTGGTCTCGTTCCTGGTGGCTTATGGGTCGGTTGCATGGTTCATGGCGTGGGTTCGGCGACGTGGGTTCGCGCCGTTCGCGGTGTATCGGATTATTTTAGGGACTGCGGTGCTGGTGTTGGCGTCGAGGATGGGGGGATAGACGGCACTGGCTGTTCGTGCCGTCCCCGGGGGACGCATGCTGGGTGGCTAGAGTGATGACCTTCCGCGGTAGCTACGGCTAGGCCTTTTATCGGGCAGCAGTACGCAAAACTACTTGCCTTCGGCCGTCGTCGGATCAATCATCGATTTGACTTCGGAGATTCGATTGGCAGGGAATCCTCCCTGACTGGCGTGATCTCGCACCATTTTCTCGTTGGGCGCGATGTAGACACAGTAAACCTTGTCATCGGTGACGTAGCTTTGCACCCACTGAATCTGGGTTCCTAAATTCCTCAACACACCGCAATTCCTCAACACACCGCAAGATTTTTGAGAGATGGCCTGAAGTTCTTGCGGGGTAAATTTCCCCGCGCCGGGAATTTCGCGCTCGATCACGTATTTGGGCATAGGGTTGCTTCTTTCCTTTCCAGTTCTTCCCCGTTCATCAAAGCGGCTAACGATTCATAAGCGTTTTCATTTTAGCTTCTTATTTTTGGTGATGCCAGCCTAGCTGCGAGTTGCGGTACACAAGCCCGACGGATATGCTTCTGCCGTATGTCTACGCTGGTGGAATGTGTTCCGAATTTTTCCGAAGGCCGTGACAGGGCTCGAGTTGATGCCATCGTCGACGCCATGAAGATGGACGGTGTTTACCTGCTGGACCGC
>QIAR01000784.1 GCA_003225595.1 Acidobacteriota bacterium
CAAGCCATCGCTGGTTACGATCCAAGAGACATCACCAGCGCAGATGTGCCCGTGACGGACTACGTCGCAGCGCTACGCGAAAACCCAAAGCCTCTGCGTGTGGGCGTGCCTCGCCCGTTTTTCTTTGAGGATCTTGATCCGGAAATTGCAGCAGGCGTCGACCAGGCGCTATCGGTAATTCAGAAGCTGACGGGGAATGTGCGCGAAGTAACATTGCCAGTTAATACCGACCGCGCCTTACAGAATGCTGAATCCTATGCGTATCACGCCGAGTGGGTGGCCAAGACTCCCGAGCTCTACCAACCGGAGACGCTGCGCCGCATCCGTACTGGCGCTAGTGTGAGCGTGGCTGACTATATCCACCGCCGCCGCGAACTCGATGAATCTCGCCGCACGATCACCTCAGTGTTCGAAAACATAGACCTTTTCGTCACTCCAACCACGCCGATTCCCCCTCCCACTATTGCCGAACTCGAAGATAATCCCGATGCCCTCCGTCCCCGCGAACATCTCATGCTGCGCAATACGCGGCCTTTTAATGTCTGGGGTTTGCCCGCGATTTCCATTCCGTGCGGCTTCACTGCCGAGGGCCTTCCCATTGGCTTGCAAATCATCGGTCCACATTGGCGGGAAGATTGGGTACTTAGGCTAGCACATGCTTGCGAGCAAGCTACTGGCTGGCACAAGCGTATGCCGACAATCCTTGAACAATCCTTTTCCGTCTAGCGTCGTCGCTTCATCTTTGCCGCCAACGTGCCCGCTAGACCCGTGCCGAGCAACACCAGAGTCGTGGGCTCCGGCGCGGGCTCGACAAAGGTAAAAACGTAACTTGCCGAGCTGAGCGTTTGGCTGCTGCCGTCGAGAATCGAGATGTCCAGCTTCACTGGCTTGGGGTGATAGATACCCGACGGATACTGAAATGTGAAAAGTACCGCGAAGCTGGTCGAACCGGGTGGCGGGTAGGTTTGAACCGGAATCGGGTACTGCTGGGTCAATGTATTCCCCAGGATAAGTGATGTGATCACCAGGGTATCGCGCGCGCCGTCTGGCACTACTCCCGTTAGTGGCACTCCAATGTCGAGTGAAGTCTGGAAGGGGGGCGCGTCAAAACTCGGGGACAACGGTATCCCGGGATGACTCGACAGGTCTACCTGGGTAAGACCATTGTTTTGCAGCGCGTATGCATTGCCCAGGGAGATGGAGTCTGCCGAAGCAAAAGGAACGGCGACCAGGCTGAGCAGCAAAATTGAAAACCAGCACTTGTGCGGGTTGAGCATAGGGTCTCCGGAGGAGCCGAATTGGGAGCCAGCGGGGCTACGATGGCTCGCGAATGAGACGCGAATGATGGGTAGCGTGTGGAGTCTATAAACAAAGAGCGGCTCCCGCAACGCCCCTTTTCCGGACGTACAAATAGAGTAAATACGCGATGTACAAACAGGGTAAATACGAATGGTGCATTTGACACCGTGGGCCTGACCTACGATGCTCTGGGTCGCATGGTTGAACAGAATCGCGGGGGAGTGTATACACAAATTCTCTACAGTCCAGTGGGGAAAACAGCGATCATGAATGGTCAGACGCGGAAGACAATCAACCTGCCGTTGCCGGGAGGGGCCACAGCCGTATACGATACGACGTTTCACTACCGTTACGGCGATTGGCTTGGCAGCTCACGCTTTTCCTCTACCACCAGCCGCACCAAGTTCTCTGACGATGCCTACGCGCCTTACGGAGAGAATTACGCTGAATCCGGCACGGTCGACCCTAGTTTCACGGGAAATGATCAGGACACCGTGTCCGGAACCTACGACTTCTTGTTCCGTGAATACAACGCCAATCAGGGCCGCTGGATTCGACCTAGTTAGTCGGCCATGATTCTTCCCTTCGGACATCCCCCTCCGGGGATGCGAGAGCGCCCCTTCGCGCTTTTCGAAGGGTGGGAATGCGAAACCCCGATGCTAGGCGCAGCACGCGGTATCAATTTAATATCGGTTCCTGCCGGGCACCTCATTTTGCGCCGCGCAAAGGATGGAATCTATCAGCGCAGAGGTGAAGACGGTCTCACCTCTGCCGATATATCGGCACCCCGCGGCTGGGGCGGCCTTCGCTCTCATCCAAGCAATGGTTCTCGGCTCCTCGCGAGACGCGGAGGCATCGCTTTCCCCTGCCCTTGCATGCCTTTACGGATACGATACGTATATCACTGTACGTACAATAAAGTAAGTGCAAAACGTTCCACGTGGAACACTGCCGCGATTGGTGGCTGAAGCCTGTAACAGAGGCTGGCAAATTTAGGCAGGGAGACCCGAAACCTCAGAGGGGCTCGCCCGACCCCAGCAACCCCTCCACCACCCCATACGCCTCCCCCAACGCCGCATCCAGCGCTGACGGATCCTTCCCCCCGGCCTCGGCCAGGTCCGGCCGTCCACCGCCCTTGCCGCCGACTCGCTGGGCTACAGGACCGATCACTTTGCCGGCTTGAATGCGGCCAGTCAGGTCTTTAGTGACACCAACGATGAGGGCGACCTTGCCGTCCATCGCGGAACCCAGCACCACCACGCCCGAGCCTAGCTTGTCGCGAAGCTGATCCACCAGAGTCCGCATCTGTGCGCGCTCCAGGTTGTCCACACGATGCGCGAGAACCTTCACGCCGCGAACGTCTTTTATTTTCTCGCTGACCGAGGCAACGGAAGATGAAGCTGATTTCATGCGCGCCTGGTCGAGTTCGCGCTGCAGGCGCTTGATCTCAGCTTCGCGCTTTTCGAGTTCGTGCTTTAGCGCTTCGGCGGGATTTGCAGCATCAGAGTGTGCGGCGAGGCTACCGACCACGCCTTCGAGCTGATGATCCTTCCTGAA
>QIAR01000779.1 GCA_003225595.1 Acidobacteriota bacterium
CCAGACCGTTGATGAATATGGCGTCCTCTTCCGCAACCTGTTCGCCATGGATAACCTTGAGGTCCCGGGTGTTCGCGGCATCGTGATTTCTTCCGTTGTACCCCCACTCGATTCCACCCTGCGACAAGTTTGTGAGCGCTACTTCAAGACCAAGCCATTATTCATCGAGCCGGGCGTCAAAACCGGCATGCCTGTGCTTTATGACAATCCGGCTGAAGTTGGAGCGGACCGCATCGTTAACTCGGTGGCGGCATTTGAGAAGTACGGTGGCCCATGCGTGTCTGTGGATTTCGGAACTGCAACCACTTTTGACTGCGTTTCAGCGAAAGGGGAATACATCGGCGGAGTGATTTGCCCGGGCATCGGGATCTCAGCCGAAGCGTTATTCGGACATACCGCGCGCCTGCAGCGAGTCGACATACGAAAACCCACGCGCATCATTGGCACGAACACCGTGGCCAGCATGCAGTCGGGTCTCTATTACGGATACCTGGGACTGGTGGACGGAGTTCTTGAGCTCCTGCTGAAGGAAATGGGAAAGGAAACAGAGGTGGTCGCCACTGGCGGATTGGCTTCCTTGTTTGGCACGGAATCAAAGTACATTAAGCAGGTGGACGATTTCCTAACGTTGGACGGTCTGCGCATCATCTGGGAGCGCAACGCGACCGGAAAGCCAGCACCCCCGAAGGCGAAGATTGTCAGTTCATCGAAACCTGCCAGCGAGTCAACAAGCTCCAAACCCTGGCCTGGCAGCAAGTCCCGAACTTCCCGCTGAGCGGTCGTGGAAAATTACTTCAACTACTTCACCGAAGTCGAAGAGCACTTCCAGAAGCGTCGTGGCACCGGTCTGCTGCTTTCGACGCTAGACTGGGCGCTGATCGAGACTTGGAAAGACGCAGGAATACCGATGGAAGCAGTGTTGCGTGGGATTGATGCCGCCTTTGACCAGTACGAACAGCGTCCGTCAAAAACTCGCAAGGTAAACAGTCTTGCTTATTGCGCGCAGGAAGTGCTGGCCGCAACCGAGGACATGAAAGAAGCGGCGATTGGCGCGGCGCATGAGGAACGCGCGGGCGAGGCTCGAGGATTTCAGCCGGCTGAGATCGCGGCATTCTTACGGCGTAATGCGGCCGAGTTGGATGCGGCGAAGCTGCCGCAGGGAAATGGTATTTCCGCGCAGAGGTTAGCGCAGGAAATAGCACTCACGCTACGTGAGTTGGCGACTGATTTGGAGAAGACGAAGCTCGCCACTCGATTGGAAGACTTGGAACGACGCCTGACAGTGATGGAAGAGAAGCTGTTTGCAGTGCTGCTAACCATTACGTCTGATGACGAGATCGTTGCTGTGCGCGCCAAAGCCGATCGCGAACTTGCGCCCTACCGGCGCAAAATGCCCGGCGTGCAGATTGAACAACTTCAAAAACAATACGTTCACAAGCGGCTGTTGGAGCGCTACGGGCTGCCGCGGTTGAGCTTGTTCTATATGTAATTGCCCATTGGCGATTTCCAACTTTCAATTTGGAAAGGACTTCAGAGCAATACGCGTTAGATTTTCAATTGCGCCCAATCGGCAACCGGAAATTGGCAATGCCTGCCTGAGCATTAGAATCATTCCTTGCAACTCACCATCGAAAAACTGATCTACGGGGGCGATGGCCTCGCGCGCATGCCTGCTGACGAGCAGGGCCCTGGCAAGGTCGTCTTTGTGCCATTCGTGCTGAAAGGCGAGCGGATCGAGGCATCGCTCGTCGAACAGAGACCTGGGTTTGCCCGGGCACGCGCCGACCAAGTTATCGAGAGTTTCCCAATTCGAATTGCACCGCGCTGTCCGTATTTCATGCGTTGCGGCGGCTGCCACTATCAGCACGCCGGCTACGACCATCAGCTTGAGATCAAAGCTGAAATCCTGAAGGAAAATCTCCGACGTATCGCGAAAATCGAGTTAGATGTTGAGCTCAAGGTTCACTCTTCTCCTCCCTGGAATTATCGAAACCGCACGCGGTTACGAATCCAGACGGTGCCAGAATTTGCCATCGGATACTACCGGTTCGGGTCGCATGAACTGCTGCCGGTAGAGGAGTGTCCGATCAGCTCTCCGCTAATCAACCGCGCCATCGCGGCAATGTGGCAAATGGGCCGTGCAGGACATATTGTGGAAGGAATCGCCGAAATCGAATTCTTCGCCAATTCAGATGACACACAACTCCTCGTGCAAGTTTTGTGTAGTCCGAAAACGCTCGCTGCGGCGGTAGACAGTTGGGCCGAGAAGCTGAGGAGCGAGTTCCCACAACTGCTCGGAGTCGTAGCGTTCCACCAAGCACGTTCCGGATCATCGGTCTGCACGCGGGCCGAGCCTGAGCGCATCGCAGCAGTCGGAGTCAAGAATCTCACCTATCAAACCGCCCGAGCTTCCTACCGCGTGAGCGCTGGATCGTTCTTCCAGGTGAACCGCCAACTAACCGATGAACTCGTGACGATCGTCACAGAAGGATGTTCCGGGGGCATGGCACTTGATCTTTACGCCGGCGTCGGCCTGTTCTCCACAGTTCTAAATCGGGAATTTGATCGCGTCATTGCGGTGGAATCGTCACAGACTTCTTTCGCCGACCTTCAGTACAATTCGCCTGCGAACCTGAAGGCTGTCCGCGCCACAGTGGAGCAGTACTTGCCAGAGAAGGCGGCGAAGCTGCGGCCTGACTTGGTCGTAGTCGATCCGCCGCGGAACGGATTGGGAGGACGTGTACTTCATGGCTTGGTAGGTCTGAAGGCGCCGCGGATTACATACGTATCTTGTGATCCAGCGACCCTGGCGCGTGACCTCAAGCACTTGATAGCAGCGGGATACAAGCTGGAGCAGGCGCATCTGGTGGACCTGTTCCCGCAGACGTATCACCTTGAAAGCGTGATGCGGTTGGTGCGATAGGGTCTCCTTCAAGTAGCTTCAGCTTGAGCAACGTTGATTGGAAGTGCTGAAAGGGCAGCTCCACCCTAAAGCAATTCTCCTTTGATTTTGCATAGCTTCGACATATGACAACTAGCAGATTGCACCTTGTAAGGAAGAAGTGAGTTCGCAGCCTACCCCGCCTGACGGTCATCGCAGTCGTGCAGCCGAATCCCGTCAACCGCTCCTATGGGCCGCGTTCGCATTTGCGGCGGGAATTCTCCTTGGCTCATGCGCTTGGCGGCCTCCCTTGTGGTGGGCTC
>QIAR01000780.1 GCA_003225595.1 Acidobacteriota bacterium
GAACTCCTGCACAATCTTTACGAGACAATTCACACCGACTGCCACGATCACCAATTGATTGAACTGTAAGTTTCGTGTCCTCTTCCTAACGTTGCCACCCGTCGCGGCGCGCGAGGGCATGCCCATCACTGGCAACCTGGCAGCTTGAAGTTGCCGATCCGCGTCTGCCAGCCCCGCGCCGAAGACACTTGATAGTACTCATTGACATACCAGAAGGTGCAGTCGTCGGTGGGATCGACGGTAATGTCGGTGTAGTCGCCCCACCTGGCGCTGACGGTCTGCGAGCCCGAACCGTTAATCAGCACTCCCTCGCCGAGCGTCATTTCTCCGAGCGTGTCGCCGGCTAGCCGGCCGGTGTAACGGATGCCCGGGAAAACCGTGGTCGCGTTAGACGCGCTGAAACCAAGGACCATGTCGCCCCGCTTGTCCATCGCGACGCTACCCATCCAGCGGTTCACGCCATCGTCAGGGGCGTATGTGCCTTGCTGATTGAGGGAGAACACGCCACCGACCCGCCGGATTTCGTACCAGCGGACACCGGCAATACCACGGAGCGCCTCGACCGATTGGTTGGTCACCAGGGCTTCGTAGGTGCCAAAATTCCGGTACGCTAACCGGAATGTCGGTCGCTGCCGGTAGGAGAGGATGTCAACCTTGTTCGTGGTGCCCGGCTGCGGGATGCAATTTCGGCTTCCCGGGTGGCATGGGAAGATCGAGTCGAATTGGGCGACTGGGAGCTGCGCCTGTAAGGTAAATGACGCGGTTGGGTTAGACCTCCAGTGCAAGGAGAACTGGAAGATGTTGATGCCGTCGAACGGTGCGCCGCGGCCGGCTCCATCGTCCATCGTTCCCACGAAGTAGTTCGGGCTGCCGGCCGGTGGCATGCGCGTGCCGTCCAAGTCTGACGGCAGCAGGCCGTCGCCGGGCAGGTATGGCGCGGTGCCTGGGGGGAGCAGGAACTTGACCATACGGGCAGACGGGTTACCTGCGAGCATCTTGGCGCGCTCCAGTCCATAGGCACCGTCGCCGGCAAACGAATCATCGGGGGCGAACTCGCGCGTGGAGATGAAGTAGGCGTTGGGCCACACTCCGTACTTGGGGTAATCCGGAAAGTTCTCGCCCGTCGAGAACGCGTACCGGAAGTATGCTCCAGTGGGGTCACCGGTTTGCGAGACCGCGACACAGTTGAAGAATGTCGGCCCCCGGGTAGTGAACTGGGTGAGGATCCAGCGATCCTCGAGCTGATCGTACAGCACGACCGGGTCGCCCGATAGATCGGTGCAGTCGTCCACTGCGAAGCCGCTCCACAGGGCCCCAATCGAAGTCGGACCAAGCAACCGAGTGCCATCCTTGGCGTACACAGCGAAAGTGAGGTTAACCATCTCGACGTAGTGGTTCGGACCGACCTCTCCGTTGGGATCTGGCGGCGAGACCTGAAACCCGAACAAGGACAGGTTGTCGCTATTGGCCAGCCCCTCGAAGGTCAGGGACGGCGCGGGAATCAGCGCGGTGGCTTGACGGGCATGACCTGTTTGGAGCGCACCGTCGCCAGCAAAGCCTCTGCCCGGGACAGTTGATTGAGGCGCACCGTCGTCGCCGAGTCCCCTATCCGCACCGATGGGCCTGCGCATCGGAGGGAATTTGAGAAGTGTCGTTTCCGAAGGCGCCCCGCCACGCTAGGTCGCGTACCGGGAGTGAAACATCGAACGCCTTTGCTGTCGAGAACTCGGGGATTAGCGGCCTGCTCCCTTGTCCAGCTTGCGCCTTTCCCGACCTTGCCATGAGGAGAAGCATGGCGAGGAGACCGAATGCGAGCAGTGCCGACCGCTTTGTGCGTATGTGGTACGTCATCGTCGACCTCCNCAAACTGGGGATTTCCGTTCTCTGGGCCTCTTGACAAGGCGGCATTGTACACCCGGTTGTCTTCTTGGTGGGCCGAATGGAACCGGGCCAGAGCTTGTGTTTTGGGCCTTGTAGACCACATCCATCCCGCCACCGCCTAGATTCTCGATGATGCGGTAATGCGAGATGGTCTGCCCAATCGTATCGGGATGACACAGGAAGCTGAGCAAGTTTGGGCCGTCGAATACGCAGCAACTCAACGGAATCTACGCAGCCCGCCGACTTCGCAGATCGGTACATCGGATCATGTGTGGCAGTAACCACCGAAGAAACTGCGATACGAAGGCCAACATCTGAAGCTGACGTTGCCTCTGAAAAAGAGTAATATCCCGCTTCGGTCTGGTGGCGCCGCGATCGCTTCGGTCTTGCACAGGGTTGACAGGGGTTGATCTGCTGATCGGAGAGCATCGCCTCGATTTCGCTCAGAGTAGGCTATACCCTCTGACGTGCTGGCTACACTCGGGGGCGTACAGGACCGAGACGGCAGTGTTACAAAAAGCGACATTGCCGCCTGCACATTGCACTCTGAACCGGGCTCATGGA
>QIAR01000781.1 GCA_003225595.1 Acidobacteriota bacterium
TGGTCCGAAGGTCGTTCTTCCTGAGAATATGCGCAAAGATGCCTCGGGAGCGCCTGGCGAGGTGGCATTCGTGTCGCGGCTTTGGACTCTGGCCATTGAAATAGTTTGCTCCGCTGCGGTGCGAGAAATCCGCGACGTGGCAAAGAATTACATCGAACGATCGAGCGTGAAACAATTTCGCCAATTGGGTAGCGTCGCCGTGTTGCAGAACGGCCTTGTCCGTAACCCCTGCTTCCCGTGCCGCGCGCTTCGCGATATCCAGCATCGCTGGAGAGGAATCCAGCAGCGTGACGTGAATGCCAAATCGTGCCAGGCGAACGGCGGTCGCTCCCGTGCCGCACCCGAGATCAAGTGCACACAACGAAGGTTTGGCCTGCAGGGGAAGAAAATCTTCCAGGTTGCCAAATGCCAAGTCGGTGCGCAATCGACCCTCGACTGTCTC
The DNA here is from genome assembly GCA_003225595.1 of Acidobacteriota bacterium. Classification (GTDB taxonomy): domain Bacteria; phylum Acidobacteriota; class Terriglobia; order Terriglobales; family Acidobacteriaceae; genus Gp1-AA124. The sequence continues at coordinate 443 of QIAR01000781.1, forward strand.
AAGGTACGCCGCATAATCCTGCGCACCGTTTTGGAATCTTTCGTTGACGGGCATGGTGGTTATTTTTGTACGACTGCGACATACTACCAACAACCAGCGTGAGCACCGCCATCCACGTGCAATACGCCCGCCGTGTTTTCCTGACTCACATCGTCAGCACCACGCGAAACTGTGCCTTGCCGCTCATCATGCGGGCGTAAGCCTCGGCCGCTCTTTCGAGCGGGTAAGTTTCAATCATGGGACGCACGCCGGTTAGTTCGGCGAAATGCAGTGTGTCCTTGGAATTCGCGAAGCGGTCAAATGGAACTTCGGCCAGTCAGTTATTTCAGCTTCGCGTACTCCTCCTTGGCTTCCTTCAGAATGGGGATGTCGGGGTCGGCGTCTTTCCAGAGAGCGAAGAAGTCTTGGTAGGCGGTGCGGCTCTTTGCAGTGTCGCCGGAGAGGGCGTAGGCACGGGCGAGGCCGAGATGGGCGAGAGCGCCCAGCGGGAAGTTCAGCACGATGCCGCGATGGTCGAGGAACTTCTGGAACTCTGTAGCTGCGGCGGTGCCGTTGTGGGCTGCTAAGTAGGCTTGGCCGCGAATGCAGGCGGGATAGAGCGTCCCTAGCTGGAATTGCGGCGGTTCGCCGAGTTCGTAGGGTGCAGCAGCCTCCAGAAACACCAAGGCTTGAGCGGCATTGTTGGCATTCAGTTCAATCGCTGCCTTGATGGTTGGCAGCCAGTAGACCTTCAGCACGGTTTGCGACGGATAGCTCTTCTCCAGTTCTTCGACAATCGCCTTGGCACGGGCGCCTTCAGCGCCAAAGCAGCAAACATTTTGACATCCCGCCCCGGAGCCAGCGTCAAGGCCGCCGTGACATCCTGCTTCGCGGCTGGTGCATTACCGAACTCCGCCTCCCGCAAAGCAGCATTCACCTGCCATATTGCCGCCGTCTCTTTCGAATCGGCGCGGACTGCAGCGTCCACCGCACGCCGGGAGAAGTCCCGTGCTTTGGTCACCCGCCCGTAATATGCCTCAGTGTCAGATTGGAACGAGAGCAGGACGTCTTCAGTTCCCGGCTTACCTGCAGCCCATTCCACCTGCCGCCCCATTTCCGCTGCGTCGCCCACGAGGAAAGCTAGTTGATAGATCACCCAGTGTAAGAGGTCGCCCTCGAACTTGCCTGCTTGGGCCTGCTCGATCGTTTTCCGGGCGTCCTCTGGCCGGTTCAGTGCGAGGTAGACCTGTGCGCGATTGAAATAACCAGTTACGTCCGCTTCCAGAAGCTGGCTCTCTTGGTTTTTACTCAAAGCCTTCTCGTACTGCCCAAGTTCGTGGTAAATATCCCCCAAGTTGCCGGGCGGTATCACGTCCTGCGGATAGCTTTTGGCCCAAAGCTCGTAAACTTGGCTGGCCTGCTCTAACTCCCCAGTAACGTGGGAGTAGTACACGGAAGAAATGCGGTACTTTTCCCGTTCGCTGACTCGCTCGCGCAGTGCATATGCCTTCTTGAGATTCTCCGCAGCCAGACTGGCCTGTCCCAAATTTGCGTATGCAACCCCTAGACTGGCATAGGCAGCGGCGAAATTGGCGTCGAGTTCGAGAGCGCGTTTAAAGAACGGAATAGCATCGGCATTTCCCTTTGTGCGGAAAGTCGTTACGCCCATGCTGAAGGCTTTCAGCGCTTCTAACGATGCTGTCGTCGCCTCAACCGGAACGTCGAACTTCTGGATGGTGGAAAGCGATTCGCCGAGTTTGCCCCGCAGACTGGCCGCCGCCTTGCCCAGTGCTTTCAGCACGTCCTGCTTGGTCGCCGCCTCTTCCTGTTCCTTAGCCAGCGCGTCCCCGCTGCTACAACCAATTGCCTCCACACCAATCACATACTGACCGCCTAAGTTAACAATTGATCCCAAGATGATTGCCTTGCTACCCGTACGCACGCACAGCTCCCGCGCTATATCGCGAGTGATGCGGTCATTCGACGTGTGCCCCATCAGGTGCAGCGTGTCTTCCACCTTGCGGTCGGAGAGAATGTTGAGGAAGGGAGATTGTCCGAGTTGCACGGCCAACGCCTGCTTCAGGGCATCATCGAAGACGGCCTCACCTGTCTTGTTGTCGAAGTCGGCCAGCACGATAGTGTCTTTCTCGGTCAGCGGCTTTACCGAACGGGAGCGGAAGTACAGACCACCGGCGATCAGAGCCGCGACAACTAGCACTGCGGCGGGCATCAGAATCTTCCTGAGTTTACGGCGAGAAGCTAAAGGAACTTCCGCGCTTTTCACGGCAGCCGATGACGATGGGGCAACAGCAGAAACCGAACCTGATGCTGGCATGGGCTGCGGGGCTGCCACTTGAGAGCTACTTTCCGCTGCCACTGGTACTGTTCCCGAACTGGCTACCCCCACCCGCCTTGTCTCCGTGTCGCGCTTTAAGCGTTGCAGTTCCGCTCGCATGTCGGAGGCGTGCTGGTAACGCAAGTTGCGGTCTTTCTCCAGCGCACGGTTGATGATGTCTTCCAGTTTGGGCGGAAGATCATGGTTCAGCCGCAGGGGTGGAACCGGGTCGTGTTCCAGAATGGCGTTGAAGATTACGCCGGAACTTTCACCTCGGAACGGCAACGCTCCCGTGGCCATCTCATAGAGGACCGCCCCAAACGAGAACAAGTCGGTACGTGCATCCAGTTCCTTGGCTCGTACCTGCTCTGGCGACATGTAGGCCACCGTGCCCACGGCGGTGCCCGGACTCGTCAGGTGTGGTTCCGCTGTACCCGTTTTTGTAACGTCGGACGCTGGCTTGCTCCCGGTTGCCGTCATCTTCGCTAGGCCGAAGTCCAGAATCTTGGCATGTCCACGCTTGGTGATGAAGATGTTCGCAGGTTTCATGTCCCGGTGAACGATGCCGTCGCTGTGAGCCGCATCCAGTGCATCAGCAATCTCAATGGCCAGAGAGAGCAGCGTCTCTAACTCCATCGGGCGCTGGCCAATCATGTGCTTCAACGTCACGCCATCCATGTACTCCATGGCGATAAATGACTGGCCTTTATATTTCCCGATCTCGTGGATCGTGCAGATGTTCGGATGATTCAAGGCCGAAGCAGCGCGGGCTTCCCGGCGGAAACGTACGAGGGTCTGCGGGTCTTGAGCAACATCCTCAGGCAGGAACTTCAATGCGACAAAGCGCCCTAGCTCGGTGTCCTCGGCCTTGTACACCACACCCATGCCGCCGCCCCCGAGCTTCTCGATGATGCGGTAGTGTGAGATCGTTTGACCAATCATGAAAGGGCAACTTCGAAGGTCAGGCCATGTTAGGCGCTCTGGGAGGGCAAGTCAAAGTGACAGTCCCGCTGACCTACACGGGTGCGCCAATCTCCAACCTGCTCCTGAGCGCGTCTCGACAAGCCAGAAATTGTGCACTATAAGGGAATCGACTGAAGGAGCGCAGCCGTCGCATGAAGAAGATATTGGTATTTGTCGTCGTGTTTCTGCTCGGGTTCATTTCAGGAGTCCTCTACCACCATTGGATGGGCGGCACAGACCGTGTCCGCATATCGGCGCTAGAGACTGAATTGAAGGCAAGAAACGAAAAGCTGGACAAATGCACAGATGCTCTGATTCAAGGCTTGCACGCGAATACGCCGCCGAGCGTGACGACTCCAAAATAAACTGTTTCGCAATGCTGCCTCTAGCATCATGCGACCTGGCGATCCTGTTTCCTCGCTGAAGTGTCAAAGCCGCAAGAGATCATTTCTTTGACCTCCTTCATTGAGAGCGGC
>QIAR01000782.1 GCA_003225595.1 Acidobacteriota bacterium
CACCGGCCTGCCGCACTCGCCGCATTTTGCGGCAGAAGAGAATTTTTCCGATCTCGGGCCCTTGCTTCACGAACTGATCGAAGAGGGCAAGAGGGTAGCGGCGGCCACAGGAATCAAGTTGCATGAAGATCCATGGGAGATGAACAAGATTGGCGCCATGACCAACCATCCAACGTCAATGCTATACGACGTGCGCCGCCAACTCCCGACCGAAGTGGACTTCTTGAGCGGAGCCATTGCCCGCGAGGCGCAGCGGGTGGGCGTGTCCGCACCGCTGCACACGGCCGTGTACCGATTGATCAAAGGAAAAGAAGATGCCTGGACCTTCAGAGACGAGAACCAGCCGGCGACCGCACATAGTAAAGCGGGCGGACATTGAATCAACATGCTACAGACGTTGCTTGCAGCGTCTCTTTGCAGAGTAACTATGCCGTGGCCCATTGACCAGAAGAAACTCGACCGTGTGCGCGCGCTGATGAAACATCAGGACATCACCGCCCTGGTCGTACGCGCTCCCGACAACGTTCTTTATCTCACCAATTACTGGTGTATGAAGGGATACGACGCGGTAGTGTTTCCCCGCGAAGGCGATCCCATACTCATCGCGATCGAGCCCCAGCTTGCGGACGCCCAACGCAACTCCTGGACGAAAGACATTCGCCTTTTCAGGGGCTATGACGACCTCGACCCTCGTCCTCCGCAATATCGTGCGCTCGATCTCGCACTCCGGGTGTTGAAGGAACGCGGACTCACGGACAAAATCGCCATCGAGCTCAACATGGGCACCCAGAGTGCCGACCGCATGGTCGGCGAGCCCACGACACCGACTCAGACGTACTTCGATGCCTTCCGAAAAGTCTCTGGCCAAGTAGTCGACGCCACACCGCTCCTAAACGAAGCGCGGGCCATCAAAACTGCGCAGGAAATCGAGCGCATGCGCCTGGCCAATGAATTGGCCGCGCTGGCGATGGAGCACACGCGCGAACACATGCGTCCCGGCATGAAAGAAAGCGAAGTTGGAGGCATGTATGAAAGTTTTGTGCACGGCATCGGCGTCGGGTACCAAGGCAAAGTCGAAATGGCGCGGGCCTTCACCCTGGTGTGGTCGGGGAAAGGCATCGCCACGTTCACCGCAACCGGAGATCGTCCCATTCAGAGAAACGAACCGACGCTGTTTGAAATCTGGGTTTGTGCTGATGGTTACTGGACTGACTTGACCAAGAATGTTTCTCCTGGCGAACTGACACCCGAATATCACAGATTGCTCGACCTATTGTTGAAGGTTTTCAACGAGGCAGTCAGGTACGCGCGCGATGCCGCCAGCTTCCCGGCATTGGACCGCCTGATCCGCGCGCGCATCGCCGAGGGCGGCTATCCCGGACAGCCTTCACATCCCATCTGCCATGGTGTCGGCGCTCGAGCTCACGAGCCGCCCTATGCGCACCAAGCCGGTACGGGAGAGATTCGCAAAGGCATGGTACTAGCCATAGAGCCCGGCATTTATTGGCCCGGCGGTGGTGGTTTGCGGTTAGAAGACAATTTCCTGATCACGAGTAACGGCAACGAGAAACTCTGCTCGTATCCGGATGATTTTCGTTTGGCGCGTGTGATGTGACGAGTGTTTGATGTCGCGAGTGTTTGATGTAGCGCGTGCTTGTGGCGCGCGGGCGCCCTTGCCCACGGAGCTGGCGTCGCAGAGCCTGTCCTGAGCGGAGCCGGAGTGAGCGGTTTAGCTGCGCGGCAAGCGCTGAGCAGCAGCGAGCCCCGGAGTGAGCGGTTTAGCTGCGCGGCAAGCGCTGAGCAGCAGCGAGCCTTTCTCGAAACAAATGGGGCTTTATAGCCCCTGAGGGCACACAAGTTTAGACACAGACTCCGTAGAGACGGCACAAACGGGGGCCTCGATTTTGAAAGCAGCCAGTAAAACCACCAACGGCCTGAGTCCCAAACTGGCGGAAAAGATCCTCACCCACGTCGACGAAAAGTCCCTCGTCTCCATGTGCAGCGACGTCATTAACATCCCCAGTCCGACCGGGCATGAAGGCAAGATGGCGGAGTATATGCGTGCCGCTTGGGAGGGCATGGGCCTCCAGGTCACGTGGCAGGAAATCGAAGAAGGACGGGCTAACGTCATCGCCCATTGGGAGGGAAACGGCAACGGCCGCTGCCTGATGTTCAACGGCCACTTGGATACTTCGAATACCGGCCAGGAAGAATTCCTTACCGGGATCGGATACAAGCCACAGGCCGTCATCAAGAACGGCATGATTTATGGTCTCGGAATTTACAACATGAAGGGCGCGCTGGTGTGCTACACGTATGCAGTGCGCGCTCTACAAGAGGCCGATGTCAAACTGAATGGCGACATCATCCTCGCTGCCGTTGCCGGTGAGATTGAAAAAACGCAATGGCGTGAGTTTCGTGGCCGCGAATACCGAGGCTACGGAGTCGGCACGCACTATCTCGTGAACCATGGCGTGCTGCCCGATATGTGCATCCTGGGCGAGCCGACTGACATGCAGGTGATCCTTGAGCACTATGGATCGCTCTGGGTGCGCATTTCGGCCAGTGGCATGTACGTGCACACCGCCTTCGCTCGCGGTCGTGGCGAAAAAAATTCCATCCGCCGTCTCTACAATGTACTGGATGCAGTTGTGAAGTGGATTCCCGGCTGGGAGGAGCGAACTGCTTACAAGGGACACAAAGGCATCGCCAATCTCGGCTGTATTCGTGGCGGTCATCCATGGCGCGCGAGCCGAA
>QIAR01000161.1:0-7127 GCA_003225595.1 Acidobacteriota bacterium
CGCGGCCAGTAACCCAAACATCGTGGCGCCGCCTCGAGGAAAGCGGTCTGCGGCGACACCAAGCGTGGTAGGCCATAGGCAACTGCCTGCCAACCCCACGGCAACGCTGGCGGCGAGAGCCACCGCGGGCGAGGGAGCGAAGCAAGCCAGCAGGAAGAGCACAACGGAAGTCCAGCAGCAACCCAACATCAACCGAATCGAGTCAACTCGGCGGCCGATCAGCCCAGCAGAGATTCGTCCTAGTGCCATGGCGGCTGAGAAGGCGAGCAGCGAAATATTTCCAGTCCACTTTGAGAACCCAAGACTCATCTCCGCGTAAGCGGGCAACCATTGTGCCAGCCCCAACTCCAAGGCCCCTCCAAGAAAGATCGCCACATTGACGGCCACGAATGAAGGATTGCGACAGAGATCGCGCAGCGCTGTCCGCTTGCCCACTTTGTCCGACATGAGCGGCGGCAGATCGACGTTGAGGAACCCGAGGGCCACCAGCAGGGGAACAGAGACAAGAGTCAGGGAAATCGTGCGCCATCCGATGCCCAATCGAAATGCGAACGTACCGACCAGGACCGTGATCACGGTTCCAATGCCATAAAAAGAATGCAACCAGTTCAAAGCGGTTGCGCGATTGTCCGGCTGCAGAGCGGCAATGATCGGACTGAGCACCATGTCCAGAATCCCGGCGCCGAGGCCCATGACGAACACCGCAATCAGAACAATGGAATAACCAGGTGAGAAGCCCAGGAGCGCGAGTCCAACACCGATCAACAGGGTTCCGAGGATACTGAACAGCTTGCCTCCCCATCGATCAGCCAGGGGGCCGGTGAAGAGGATGCCCCCAACCAGCCCGGCAAAGGTGAGGGCGCTGATCCGACCAAGTTGCTCGCCCGTCAGCCCGGCCCTTCCACCAAGATCAACCCGGAGGGTCGTCAGAAAGATTGGCATGAGATTCACCGCAATCGCGAGACACACCATCGCTGCATAGCAAAGCGCAAAGGCATATGCGGGATTGGGTGCGCGATTCTTCATACCGATAGCGAAAGAACTGGCCCGGCCCGTGGCGGAACGAGATCCTCGCTCGTGAGATTCAACGAGGAGCAAAATGTTCCAGAAGGAGGTGGTGGCACTTGAGGATGTCTGGAGAGCTGCGACGTAGCCTAGGCATGGCGCGAGGCGCCACCGCCACACTTGGGGCAGGTGTGAAATTCCTCGATGATTCCGCCCAGGCCCGGATCGGTCTTCCCGGCATCGTCCGCGCCGGCGTTGTACACAATCTTGTCGCAATGGTGGTTCATCTCGACTTTGCACTGCGAACAAATCATTTTGTCGGTATTAGCCACAGCAACCATCCTCGGCTGTTGAGATCAGTCCAGAGCTATCTGTTCGCGCCCCTGGCGCAGTGTCTTTGCCATCCAAATGAGTTCCTTCAGAAACTTATCAATGCGCCGGATGTAGGACTCGTCGAGGAGTTTGCCGTCCTCGGCAAACACCTTCTGCACACTTGAGAAATTTACATCCCAGAAGATCGTAACCAGCCCGATCTCACGCATTACAGGGAGCAGATTTTGAATCACCCGCGTCCCGCCGAACGGCCCCGCCGACACCCCGACGATCCCGACAGCCTTATGAATGTATTCTTTGAGACAACTATCCAGTACATGCTTCAGAAGACCGGAGTATCCGTGGTTGTACTCCGGCGACACGACGACCAAGGCATCCGCCTTGTTCATCTTGGCAGAAAAGTCGGCTTGCTTGATGGCCTCACCCGCATCGTTTGTGGGTAGTGGAAGCTTTGCGATATCGATGAGGTCGGTCTCGACGCCTGCACGCTTACCCAGTTCCCCGGTAACCAGCCGAGCGGCGTGCAGGCTCATCCTGCCCATCCTGGCTGTACCCAAGATCACAGGGATGAACAAAGGACGGCCTGTTTCCATGACCCAGCTCCTTTAGGCGATAGAGACCGATGCTCTCTGCAAGCGTAAACTCCGTTACCTGCGAGTGAGATTCGTATCGCGGCGAGAAGTGACGAATTTCCAGTCTCCCAGAGAGACCTTACGCTTTGGCGCGCTTGTTACTCGCGGGTCGCCAAAGCATCTTATCCTTATATATGGCTACGGAAAATCTCATTCCCATCGCTGACCTGTTCGAAGCTCATCTCACGGTGAGCGAGCTTGATCGGGCAGTCGCTTTCTACAGGGATCTGCTAGCTTTGCCACTGGCGCGCATCTTTCCGGAGCGCAAGGTCGCCTTCTTTTGGATTGGAACTCCTGGGAAGGCAATGCTCGGCCTTTGGGAAGCGGGAACCATGCCGATGAGTGTCAGCCTTCATGTGGCTTTCCAAGTTGCACTCTCTGATCTGCACGTCGCGCCGGCCCGATTGCAGAAGGCTGGCGTTCAGCCGAGAGACCTGGCCGGCCTCCCGACTGACGAGCCCGTGGTGCTGGCCTGGATGCCTGCGGCTGCGGTCTACTTCCGTGACCCGGACAATAACCTGCTGGAGTTCATCACGATGCTGCCGGATCCGCCGAGGCCCGATCTAGGCGTTCTGCCCTGGAGTGCTTGGCTGCGCCGAACTCCACCGAGCGCCTGACCTCGGAAACCTTCCGAGCCTCACGTCGTGCGACGATGTGATGGGAGCTTTACGCCGAACACACTCGTGGCTACGTCCGCTGTGTGAATTACCCCAGCGATCAAGAATGCCACCACACCAAGCGTATTGGTCAGCAGGCCCTCTCGATAAGCGAGTTGGCTGAGGTACCAATACAGCGGCGGATACACAAGCAGAGCTGTGATGAGGCCCGGACAATAAACACCAGAGAACGCGGTTGCGCCCACGTGGAACAGGCTGTTCAACACACTCTCCGACAGGCAGAGAGCAAAGAAGAGGAAAACGATGTAGCGGTTCGGGAAAATCGAAGCCAGCGCGCAGAAGGCAATCGCGAACACCATTCCGAGTCCGTGAATCCGCCGCCATCGTTGATGCGTGTAACCATGCAACGCGTACTTGCTTGCCCAGTCGGCGAAGTGGGGAGCTTCTTCGAGGAAGTGAAGCGCAGTCGCCAACGGAAAAGGCCAAACCGCCTGATGGAAGGGCAAACCTCGCAGCAATTCAACAAGGCGATTGATATCCATTCCTAGCTCCGAATCTGCGTTGTGCCAATCGACAGCAGCCCGCCATCCTCTGAAAGCCGACTGTGATCATCCTCTGGAACCACCACGGCACTATTCAGGCCTCCGAGACTGTCGGGCGCCTTGCGTGGATTGTTGGGATCATCGAGCCAGCGTTGGCCGTCGAGCAGGAACTTGTAGGTATATCTCCCGGCGGACAGATGCACAGGTAATGTTCGCCAGTATCCCGGCTCGACGGAGGTGGCCACGATCCCTGGCGTGCGCCAATCATCCCAGCTTCCCAGCACCTGCACGCTCGAAGCGGCATGCTCGTGCAACGAGAACGTGATTCCCTCGGGCGACAGACGTGGAGAGTCTTTCGGGCTGGCGTCCCGGCTATGCCGCTCTGCCAATGCGCGTGCCACCGCTTGCCCAGGGGCCACTGCTCCCGCGCCTTGGCGTTCGCGATCGGCGCCTGGGATGACGTGAGCAGTGTCCTTCAACACATCTCGCACTAACAGCGGACTAAGCGCGGGATTGGCTTCGAGAAGGCAAGCAATGCAACTGGCAACGATCGGCGCTGCAAAACTGGTGCCCTCCACGTGCTGATAGTGCGGAGTGATCAGTTTCAAATCTGCAATGCGCCCATTGGCGACTGGATCCCTTTGCTTACGCCGAACAAACAGATCTCGCGCTTCCTCGGCAACCGAGGTATTGGGAAGCACAGGTGCCGCTACCCAGATGCTTGGCGCTACCAAGTCGGGCTTAGGCACCTCATTGCTGGCGCTGCCGTAGTTGCTGTGCCAGAGGGCAATTTCATCGTGGCTGAAAGTGTTCTTGTCATCAATTCCGCCCACCGTTAGGGCTCGAGGAGCGGTGGCTGGAGGCAATAGAGTCCGTTGACCATCGTTGCCCGAGGCAGCCACCACACTGACGCCTGCTTGCACCAATGCCGCCACCGCTTCATCCACGGTGTTTCCGGCCAGTGGTGATACTGGGTCGCCGCTCACCGACAGGCTGACGATCCGGATTCCGAGTTCGGGACCGCATTTCAGAATCCAATCCAGCGCGCGGTGAATGCTGGCACTGGAAATGTGCCCGCCCGAGTCACGCACCTGAATGAGAACCAACTCGGCCGCATGGGCCAGCCCAGAATAAAGGCCGTGGCTCAGAAAGCCGTTGCCCGCCGCCACCGTGCTGGTCATTGTGCCGTGCCATTGCCAATCGCGCGTACCGTCCCGGTCGGGCCAGGTGGGCGTGTCTTCCGGTTCAAAACGGAATGCAGATACAGGATCATGTGTGGCGTCAGCCCAAGCACGAATGCGGTTTCGCGGCTGCACTAGATCGGGATGCGGATAGAAGCCGGCGTCCACGAGTGCGATGGTTACGCCTTTGCCGGAGAATCGGGGATCGGCGTGCAGGCGGAGGCGGGTCGGCAGTACCCCGAAGGCAGCCTCTGCATCGAGCGGCCATACCGTCTGAATCGCTTCATGAAGGGCCGCATCTCCCTTGGTTAGTAGCGTTCGCAGCAGGTTTTGTTGAACGCAAGCCGGACAGGCACCGTCCTCGCGATCCCAATAGGGATACCATTTGGCTTCGGCCAGCAGTGCTTTACTCGCGGATTCCCCGCACACCGAGCATCGTCCGGGCGTGTTCGTTGACTGATAATTCTCAGGCATCGTCCGATGGGATGCCGGTTGGGAGAGATAGTTTCGTTGCAGCCATAGGGTCGCGTCTGCAGCGACGGCAAGAGGGCCGTCACTTTCTGTCCATTCAGGCATCCCACAGCCGATATGGAATTCATCGTCACTCGCGTGCTTGGTCTCCTGGCAACCATAGTCGACGCCAGCACCGGGGCCGCCATTGGTGTGGGTGTTCTGGCGGCCTTGGTCAGAACAGCCAAGCTCGGCTTCCGTCCTGGCGCAAGCCTGGACTCTTCCATGTCTGAGATTCGAATCACGCTCGGCCGGTGGCTTGCGTTCGCTCTGGAATTGGCACTGGCAGCCGACATCCTGCGTACGGTGATGATCCCTAAGTGGGACGAAATCGGCAAGCTGGGAGCAATTGTCGTGCTTCGGACCGTCCTGAACTATTTTCTTGAACGCGAGATTGGACAAGAGCAGAAGAAGGCCGAGTATGTCCTTGAATCCGCTGCTTGATTTCTCCTGGTGGGGATTGGCGCTTCAACTAATGAGCGCCGTCGTCATTACCGGATTCATCGCAGCGGCGATGGTCTCTTTGGGTCTCGGCCGGGGCGTTTTGCGAGCGAGACTGCTGGTGGCGGAAGGAGTGATCGGCGGCCTCGGCGTGATGACAGCGGCCACTCTGTTGCGCACAATCGGGCTTCGCACCTGGCACCAGATTCTGATATTCACGCTCGTACTTTCCCTGCGCATCCTGCTGAAGAAGCTGTTTGTGTGGGAGAAACGGCGCCTCCTCGAAAATCCAGCTTGATGCGGACAACGCCGCCTCTTTTTCGACAAGCGGTCCGTCACCTTTCAGACCTGTCGGAATCTGATGGCCAGTGAGATGGGAGCACTCGATGAAGGGCAAGGTTGTACTCGTAACGGGCGCCAACGGTGGCCTGGGGACCTATGTGACGCAGGCGTTTCTCGATGCCGGTGCAACCGTCGTTGGTACATCGCGAAAGATACAGCAGTCTGACTTCAACAACCCAAACTTTACCGCGGTGCCAGCGGAGATTTCGACGCGCGAGGGCGCCAAGGTACTAGTGGATCAGGTAGTGGCCCGTTTCGGAAAGCTGGATGTTTTGGCCCACACAGTCGGCGGTTTCGCGGGTGGCCAATCGATCGCGGACACCGACGACGCGACCTTGCAGCGCATGTTGGAGCTAAATCTGAATTGTGTATTTCACATTCTCCGGGCAGCTGTTCCGCCTCTGCGAAAAACGGGCAACGGACGCATCATTGCGATCGGGAGCCGGGCCGCGCTGGAGCCTGGCGCAGGCGTGGGTGCTTACAGCGCCTCGAAAGCGGCCATGGTCTCGCTGTTGAAAACTGTGGCGCTCGAAAACAAAGACAAGGGACTCACCGCAAATGCGATCTTGCCCGGCACGATGGACACACCGGCCAACCGCAAAGCGATTCCGAACGCCGATGTCAGCAAGTGGGTGCAGCCGGCCACGGTCGCCGGGTTGGTGGTCTGGCTCGCGGGCGAATCTGGCAAGGACGTCAACGGATCTGTGATCCCGGTTTACGGTAGAGATGCTTGAAATCGTCGCCAAAGCGATTGTTTACACCCTGGCGATATACGCTGGCCTTGGGTTGCTGTTTGCGATGCCATTCGTGTGTTTTGGTGTTCAACGCTCGGACTCCGAAGCTCAGGGCTCGGGCGTTGGTTTCCGATTGCTGATCCTGCCTGGCGTCGCCGCGTTCTGGCCGATGTTCCTTTACCGCTGGACGCGAGGAATCGTTGAACCTCCGGTCGAAAAGAACCCGCACCGGTTGTCGGATAAATCATGATTCAGCCGCTCAGAGCCGTTCATCGCCGGGCATTCGTCACGCTGGCGCTAGTGCTACCCGCGATCCTGTTAATCGGACTTGGAGCGCGGCGTTCACGGCCAGGCCCAGGTGCGCAGGCTGCCGACCTGCCGGCCACCGCCTATGTTGTGAGGGAGTCGAGCAATTTGTGGCAGAAACATACGATTCAATCAAAGTTCTATAGCAGGTCTGATCGTCCTCAAGACATCGGTGTCGTTCTGCAATCGGCAGAAGAGTTCAACGAGCCGGACCTGCTGCTCTACTGGGCTGCCATCGGACCGGAGGGAAATTCTCTGCCTAAGGACGGCCGGCTAGTGGGCGCCTTCACCAAAGGCAAGGTTTTTCCCCTTCCATTGAACGAGAAGCGCGCTGGCTATTTGGTCCTGTTCAGCCAGGCTCATCACACTGTGTTTGACGCTGCCAGAGTGGAGACGTTGCCATGAGCGTTCAATACGGCGCGATCAGTTGGAACCGGCAGAAGAAGGTGTACGACCTGACGCTCGTATCCTTGATTGTACTCTA
>QIAR01000161.1:7221-9497 GCA_003225595.1 Acidobacteriota bacterium
AATGTGGTGCTGTGCATAGGCCCTCTGAGTCGTTTGGACCGCCGCTTTCTTCCACTGCTCTATAACCGCCGGCATCTGGGCGTCACGACGTTTCTGTTGGGCTTGGCGCATGGAGGGTTTGCGCTGTTCCAGTTTCACGCCTTGGGGAATGCAAATCCTCTCGTCAGCCTGTTCATCAGCAATCCCCGGTATGGCAGCGTTGCCGACTTTCCCTTTCAGGCCCTTGGTTTCCTCGCATTGATCATTCTCTTTCTAATGGCCGCCACGAGTCATGATTTCTGGCTGCGCAATCTCACGGCACCCATGTGGAAGCGATTGCACATGCTGGTGTATGTGGCTTATACGCTGCTGGTCGCGCACGTGACTCTGGGGGCGCTGCAGTCGGAGACGAGCCCCGTGCTGGCTTCTGCCCTGATCCTGGGAGTGGCCAGCGTGCTTTCGCTTCATCTAGCAGCGGCCTTCCGTGAGAAACGGGTGGACCGGGAGAGACATCAAGCGGTCGACGAAGGTTTCGTCGAGGTCTGCAAAGTGGATCGCATCACCGAGAAATGCGCGACCATCGTATCTCTCTCCGGGGAGCGCGTCGCGGTTTTTCGCTACGATGGCAAAGTCTCTGCGATCTCAAATGTCTGCCAACACCAGAACGGACCGCTGGGGGAAGGTCGCATCATCGATGGTTGCGTCACCTGCCCGTGGCATGGCTACCAGTACCAGCCGGAATCCGGTGCAGCTCCGCCGCCGTTCAAGGAGAAGATTCCGACATTTCGTGTCAAGGTCGTCGAAGGGGCTGTATTCGTGCATCCGCGTCCCAATCCGCCCGGAACTTACGTTCAGCCTGCCCAAGTTGAATCTGCCCAGGCTAAATCCAGAGGCCCAACCGCGATGAACGATTTCTACGTAGGCTATTTGCCGAAGGCGCCCGAGGGGTTGGCGCGTTTTGTCCGAAGGGTCATTATTGCGCTTGGTTTGCTGGCGGTCACGGCGGCTCTGGTGCTAGTCGCTGGACAAATGCCGTTTGCCAATTCCACGTTCGAATACGGGAAGCTGCGCAACTTTGAGGGTGTTGTTGTGACCCGGCCTTTCCCAACCATGTTGGTCGCACGTCCCGGAGAAATTGGGCAACAAGACAAATATTCGCGCTATCTGCTGGTCGCCCCAGGAAAACATGGGGCCGACGATCTGGTGTCAGGCTTCGATGGCAAACAGGTCAGTCTACAGGGCCAGCTGATCTATCGTGAGGGCCGAACAATCGTGGAGATAACACCCGGCTCCATCACTGTGATGGATACAGCGCCCGCCGACCAAGAGGCAATTCGTGATCTGGGAACTGTGACGGCCACCGGTGAGATCGTAGACAGCAAATGCTACTTGGGCGTCATGAATCCCGGTCAAGGGAAGGTTCACCGTGACTGCGCGGCGCGCTGCCTGAGCGGAGGGATTCCCCCGATCTTTATTACGACGGACGGGCATGAACAACTGTTGCTGGTCGACCTGGACGGACGTGCTCTTGGACGCGACGCGCTACGCGAGTTCATTGCCGAACCGATTCAGATCCAGGGAGAACTCCTAGAGACAGGCTCGATGCAACTACTGAAGGTCGATCCGAGAGCGTTGCGCCATACACCGGCCGGACTGCGAACAGCATCAAACGGCTCTTGGTTCGGGCAATGAACAGTCTAAGGAGGGTCAATTCCTGCATCAGGCTGTGGCTCTGTTTCCGAAATGCTCCGGCTTATCGGCAATGGCGGTGGGAGGTGCCTCAAAACAACGCCACGCGAATCGAGATTTGTCGGCTTAAGTGAGAGAATACCGGGCCTCTGCGTGCATATCACAACGTCTTACGGTAATGCACGCAGCGGTCCACCACCTCGTACCCCAGCGCCTCATGCACGCGTTGGGACATTTCATTGTTAACCGAGGTGTCCGACGCAATCTCAACGCATCCCTGGCTGCGTGCCCAGTCTTCTGCCGCCGCCAAGAGTTTCCTACCTATCCCCCTGTGTCGATGGTTCTGAGCAACGTACCAACCCTCGATATAGCCCACCGGGCGCAACGGGTTGCAGCCGTCCGCGTGCGAACGCAAGTCGATTTCCAGGAAACCAGCTAAGCTTCGATTGCTCGCCTCGGCGACCAAAATGATGAGCGGCATCGTCACAACAGGCCTGCCTTCGAGAATTAGTGTAAGTTCTCGGGCATGCTCCTCGGCGGAAGCGTTAGGCCACAGGGCCTCGTGCATGCGCACCAACTGGTCGTGATCCGACAGCTGAGCGAGCCTG
>QIAR01000162.1 GCA_003225595.1 Acidobacteriota bacterium
CGCGAGGGTGACCACCAGTGCCGCCGTGAACGGTACGACAACGCGAGGTGTGCGCAGGACCGTCGCCACCGAGACCGCCCCCGAAGAGCGGCCCAGCACCTCCTGGCGGGCCGCCGTCAGATCATTGACTAATTCCCAGGTAGAGGCATATCGGTCGCATGTCCGTCGGGCGTAACAAAGATGTTCGCTGGCTTGATGTCTCGGTGAACGATTCCTTTGTCATGGGCGACTTGCAGCGCGCGAGCGATTTCCAGAGCTATTTCCAGCAACTGCTCGGTTGGCAACGGGCCGGACGTCAACCGTTGTTCCAGAGTCTGACCCTGGAGCAATTCCATGGCGATGAAGTTTCGCCTGCCCGCCTCGTCTATATCGTATACGGTGCAGATATTCGCGTGGTTGAGCGCCGACGCGGCGCGTGCTTCGCGTTGAAAACGGTCCAGGGCGGACCGATCGCTCGACAGCGCTTCCGGTAGAAATTTCACAGCGACGTGCCGACCGAGTTTAAGATCCTCAGCCTCGTACACTTCGCCCATGCCGCCGGCGCCCAGCTTGCGAACGATGCGATAGTGGGAAACTATCTGTCCGATCATTCTCGTCCCCACCGGAGCGCGATGCTATTCCCAACAAGAACGCAAGTCAATGGTAACGACCAGCTTGTAGCTCGCCGTTTTCCTGGAACGGGATGTCACGATGGCTTTGTTGGCTTGATCGCGCGATTCGTTGTTCCGATTTCGGAGCACTTCAAACCGAAGGCTGCGCAGGTCTTCGTTGAGGACCTTGTCCCGTTTTCGGAACAGTTCAGCGAAAGTTCGAGCATGTCGTCGGCGAGGTCGAAAAATAACTCCGAGTCCGATGCACTGCGCCGAAGAGCACGAGCCCCCGATAAACCGGCGGCGATATCAGCGATATGAGATCGATACGCATCTCCACGTGACCGTCCTCGGAGCGGAACAACGGGTGACGATGCGAGGGCGGGCTCTTAATATTAGCGAAGCCGGAATCGCTGGCGTATTCGTTGCCGTGTGGGATGTCGGCACACCGGTCCACCTGGAATTCTCAGTGCCCGTTACGAGCAGCCCGGTCAGGGTAGGAGGACTTCTGTGCAGTCATTCGGGCTACCGCTACGGATTTGAATTCGTAGATTTGAATCCTGACCAGCGCGAGATCATAAGCAAGACCTGTAGAACTCTGGCCCTGCTTCAGTAGGTGCGATGAATGAGGCGGGGTCTTCCGGCGAGGCTTCGAGCCCTTTAAGGCACGAACCAAGCCTAACCCGAATTAAGTTCAAGAGCTTCTGACCACCTGAAGAGGGGTTTTAAGGTTTAATCCCAGGTGGAGCCGTTTCGAGAAATCGGATTGCCGATTGCTTCTGGATGTGTACCTGTCGATTTGTACCAAATCACCGAGAGGTCAATCAACAGTGGGGCGAGGAACCGTGGCTGCCACACTTTGCGTCTATCTCAGGGCGGCATGACTACGGACGCAGGATGTCATGAATAATGTCGACGACCCGCTGCGTCTGCCGGTTCAGAATCACGACATCTGTTCCGATACTTCCACGCACATAGATATTCGGCAGCTGAGGCAAGCGCCGCTCTAGATCCACGGGAAATGGACTGATGCGCTTCTGTAATCCGGGCGGCAACGTCCCATCGCGTTCGAGGTGCTTTTGCAATCCGGGCGGAAGATTTCCGCCACGTTTCGCCAGCCCCGGAGGCAAGTTCGAGTAGCGGTTGTGGAAGTAATCCCGGATGATCTCCCGATCGCGTGTGCTGAACACGATCCTGACGTGTGCCTTCGGATCGCGGGTCTCATCGCGATCGTCATTATCATCCTGCTCCTGCACCTCATGTTTCTGCTTGCCGTAGGCGTTTCCCTGTCCGAAAGAAGCATGGGGGACCAGAGCCAAACAAACTAAGCCCGTTAAGCTCCGAATGAGTAAACTGCGCATAATCTCTCCCTCGACATTCCACCGCCGGGCAAAAACAAGCCCCGCCCTACCTGCGGGGCTGATTTATCAATTAGGAATTATCACGATTTCCCTAATTCTCCTTCGTGATCAGTTACGAGTTGCTCGAACCCTTCAGGTCCTGGTTAGCTTGCTGCGTGCCCCTCTTGGCTTCGGTCTTGCTGTTGGCGTTCGGGCTCAGGGTTTGGATGGCCTTGCCCAGACTCATCGACTTGGCGCCTGTCCCGGCTGGGCAGGATGACCCACTCGCCGGAGCTTGCCCCGTCATGTCGGACTTCAGACAGGCAAAGCTGATTCCCAGGTTCTTGCTGACGTGGGCCGCGGCGATGCACTGGCCCAGGTTCTTGAACCCAGAACACGCGCTATCAGCGGGCATGCTGGTCAGGTTTTGAATCTTCCCGGAGAGTTTCGTATTTTTCGAGAGCTGCTGGTCGATCGTCATGCGATGTGTCGAACTGGAGCTGCTCCCATTGCTCAGGCTGCTGTGATCGGCCGCACCGTGCCCCAGGGTGCCGCCAACGTGGCCGTGCTGTGCGAATGCTGACGCGCAGTACAGCGCGAGCGCTAGTACGGGCACTGAAATGTGTAAGGACTTCATATTGGTTTTCCTCCTCGAAATTCTTGGCCATTGCCGCAGCCGACTCAGTTTGCGCTCCTGTGGTACAGCTGTCCGAGATTCAAACCGATTGTGAATGAGACCGAGTTCAAGTCGTAATGAATGCTGCGAGTGAAGCCTAGCCTCATATCGACGTACCGCCCTGGGCTGGCATCGATCCAGGTAGAGAACCCGTTGTCGCGTGCAATATCCGCGCTGCCCGTGGTTTGCTGGTTGCTCTGGAAAACTCGCCCGTGCGACGCAGACCCGGCGTTCCCCGACGTCCCCGCCACCTTGCTGAACACAGTCTGCTGGCCCGAGGGCATGATGTCGTAAGCCGAGGCACCCACGCTTACGGACTTCCAGAGATCGTAATTCGCGCCACCTTGGAAATGGGCGTTGAAGCCCAGCGTTGTGAAGGGCCGGATGAACAGCCGGGAATCGGTGATCGTGTTGGCAATCCCAACTTCCCCGAACGGCCTCAGATTGGAGAACGAGTGATCGAAATGGTTCGTCCAGTCAAACGTGCCTCGTCCTGTGCTGAGACCCTTCTTGCTGTCCGCAAGCGGCGCGTAACCGGTCAGCATGGAACCGAAGTTGACTGCCGGGTTCTGGAACTTCACGCGCATGTCAAGGTATGGGTTGCCGAACCCATTGTTGGAGGTTCCGCCGGTGGTCGTACTCGATGCACGCACAAAGTAAATAGGTACGCCCATATCCACGCCGAAGTGCTGGCTGAAGTTGTAGCCCACGCTGGAGTTGAGTTCGTAGATCTGGCCGTCACTGTTTGAGGTGCCGCCAAATTCCGCATACGACGTGAAGCCGGTTTCGCCCTGGGCTGCGGGTGGAGGTGCGGTCTGTGCCATCGCCGTTCCGACTAGTGCGGCGACCGTAACCAGGACCACCGGAAGGAGCGTCCCTCTATCCATGTTTTTACAAACCTCCTTTGATGTATTGTTCAGTCATGAGGTCGTGCTGGCTTGCTCGGCAATCCATGCCCTGGAAATCACCCCATAGGAGTTACCAAGGTCACCAGGAGTAACTTTTCATCTAGATCATCTGAACTCTTGGAGATGCATCCTCTCCGCCTTTTTGTCTTTGAGCAAGTAACGAAAGGGAAATCAGCTACTTACCTCTTCACCCCTGCCACAGGGCGGGCGCCGCAGAGGGAGTCGAGCCGGCGGGCGAACAGTTGGGCATGTTCGGTGACCACGACAAGCCCTTCCGCGTATTCCGCAAAACCAGCTCAGATGAGCACAATGTTGCTTGAAAGTTGACGGTCGGGAGCACCAGCGAACGCCGCCCGTGTTTCTTGAAAAATCGCTAGTATGGCGACGCCGCTGCCAGCACAGTCTCAATGGTTGGCAACAGTAGGCGAGCCGCTTCGGTTTTCGGCACCACGGCCCGAATCCCCACTTTCTTAGCTTCGAGTTCAACTTGGGGTGTTGCATACATCGAATACAGCACGATCGGCACCGAGGGCAGTAGTTGGGAAATCTCCCTAGCGGCGTGCAGACCATTCATCAGTGGCAGTGCGAGATCAAGGATGATGAGATCGGGGATGAGTTGCTTGGTCTTTTGCACAGCCTCGGGACCGTCAATGGCTTCGTCACAGACTTGCCAATTGGGATTCGCTTCAAGGAACGACCGCAGATTACGTCGGATCATCTTGCTGTCATCGGCTATCAGGATGCGAATAGGCATTTTGCGAACCATCCTCGCTGCCAGAGGTCTGAACTTGTTCCTTTGGATGCCGTGCTCGACGTAAGCAGATGCTTCCAGAACTGGACAGCGATAGCACCGGGGCGGCGTTATGGTGGGTCATTGAGAAGAGACCTTTTTGCCAGCAGACGCTTGATGCTGGAGATGTCAAACAACCCTGCTGCAAACCCCCTATTGATTCATCCTCTCCGCAGTCGCCGGACTAGAAACTGGCAGGCGGAATTTCCACCCGCAGGCCTACGCACAAGCCTCGGTCTTCACGCCATTCGGCGGTTGGCCGCTTTCTTCGCTTGAACAGCAAGTTCACATTCCCGGCGCAGTAATGCGAACAGTTCGTCCATGTGCTCCGGACGGGTGCGGAAATTCACGGGATTGATGCGGAACCATGTCCGCCCCTTCATCTCAGTAGTAGAAATCCAGAACCGACCGCTCCGTTCCACCCGGCTTGCGACCTCTGCATGAAGTTGCTTTGACTCGGACTCGTCCATGTCGTCCCCGCGATAACGGATGCAGATCGCCGACATGGCAGGCCGGTTCGCCGCTTCAAAATCAGGGTGACCTTCAACCAGCCGATGCAGACGCTGGGCATGACGGATGTTGGCATCAATCCAGTTCCCAATCTCTCGCGCCCCGTATCGCTTGAAGCTCATCCACACTTTGAGACTGCGGAAGCGACGCGACTGCTCGAAGCCGTGGACGTAGTACTGGTAACGCTCGTTGGTGCGGTCCATCTGGTCGGTCAGATAGGCTGGCTTCATGCCGAACGAGAGAGTCAGGCGACGTTCATCTTTCACGAGGACCGCACCCGCATCCAGCGGCGCGTAGAACCATTTGTGCGGGTCCATCGTGACCGAATCTGCCAATTCGAGCCCCTTGTTGCCCATAGGCCACTCATGCGAAACAAGCATTCCACCACCATAGGCGGCGTCGGCGTGCAGCCACATTCCTTCGCGGTCGGCGATGCGGCGCAGGTCGGGAAGGGAGTCCACCGCGCCGGTATTCGTGGTACCAAACATTCCGACAATGCACATCGGTTGAACGCCATCCCGCTTATCCTCAGCGATTGCTGTCTCAAGGGCATCGATCCGCACCCGGAACTCATCGTCCGTTGGCAGCGCCCGTAACCATGCTCGGCCTACGCCGACGGCATCGACTGCCTTATCGACGGAGACATGGCGTTCCTCGGAAGTGTAGACAGCCCAGCGGTCGCGGATACCGTCATGCTGCGCACGGTCCTTTGAGGCGTAGTCTCGGGCAAGCTTCAGCCCGATGAAATTCGCCATGGTTCCACCACTGGTAAGATTGCCTCCCGCCTGCTCGCCGTACCCCACGAGTTCCGCAAGCCACTGTACGGTCCTGCGCTCCATAGCAACCGCCGATGGCCCAATCGTGTACGCTCCGACGTTTTGGTTGAGCGCGGAGCAAATGAAGTCCGCGAGGATACCCATGAGATTGGGCGAAGGAGTGATTAGCCCGAAGTAGCCGGGATGCCCCACATGGGTACAGTATGGCAGGAGCTTTTCCTGTATCTGCTGCAAAACCTCGTCTGAGGAGCTTGGATTTTGCGGCAAGGGCTCTGCGAACAGCTTGTTTAATTTGGCCGGCTCGACATCGGCGAAAAGCGGCCGTTCTTCGATGTGTTCCAGATATTCAGAGAGCAGATCGACCATCCGGTGACCGACTTCTCGAAATTCATGTGTGTCCATACGTCCTCCTCTGGAGGGCTACCCAGCAAGATAGCCGATATCGGCTCACATTGGACACCTCGACTTCTTGTAGGCGGGCATGTGACTGAATCGAGCGGTCACGTTCAGTCATCGAAAAGAGAAGCCAAGGGAGTTTGGATGAAGCATCTGAAGAAGCTCGAAGATGACGTTTCCACGTGGCCGAACATCTCCGTTCATCCTCACCGATTCGGAGGCAGGGAATTCCGTTTCGGAAGTGCAGAAGTCGGGCACATACATGCTGGCGGGATCGTTGACATTCCGTTTCCGCGATCAGTTCACGATGTGCTCTTGGCAGAGGGTCTTGCTGAAGAGCACCGCTGGGTTCCCAACTCAGGCTGGATTACATTTCGTGTCCGCAGCCGCAGCGAGGAAGACCTCAGGCATGCTATCTGGCTAATGCGTCTGTCATACCTGCGCTACGTGCTGAAGGCCGCAACTGATCCGCGCAAGCTGTTTGAGCAGGAAAGCGAACAACTGAATTTGAGTCCTCAGTTCAAATCGCTGCTCGAACCGTTCGTGCCTAGAACCGCGAACCACGTTTCTACTGAGTCCCTCCCGGCGTAGAGGGCTCGATCACCCCAACCTGTACTTTGAAGGCTTTTACAGTGTCTTGTCCAAGGAGATTGCGAAATGGAAAACATGAAAGCAGTGCGAGTCCACAACTATGGCGGGCCGGAAGTGCTCCAGTTCGAAGATGCCCCCCGCCCGACGCCCGGTTCCGGTGAATTACTCATAAGAGTCCATGCTGCTTCGGTGAATCCCATCGACTGGAAAGTCCGAGCAGGCTACATGAAGGATTACATTCCTCTTCCGCTGCCATTTATTCCGGGCTGGGACGTTTCCGGTGTTGTCGAGGCAGTGGGCTCCGGTGTCACCAAATTCAAGAAGGGCGATGAAGTCTATGCCCGCCCGGATGTCACCGCTCATGGTTACGGTGCTTACGCGCAATACGTGGTAGCGAAGGAAGCAGAAACGGCGCTCAAACCAAAGTCGATTGACCATGTCCACGCCGCCACGATTCCTGTCGGGGCGGTGACCCCGTGGCGGGCGCTATTCGACACTGCTGGGCTGAAGAAAGATCAAAAAGTATTGATTCATGGCGCAGCCGGAGGCGTGGGCAGCTTTGCGGTACAACTCGCGAAGTGGAAGGGAGCGTACGTGATTGGGACAGCATCCACCCGGAATCAAGCGTTTCTGCGGCAATTGGGAGTGGACGAACCAATCGATTACGAGAAGACACGATTTGAGGATGTGGTGCATGACGTGGACGTTGTGCTCGATCCCATCGGGGGCGACACGCAGAAGCGTTCGTGGAAGACCCTAAAGAAAGGCGGGATTCTCGTTTCGATTG
>QIAR01000163.1 GCA_003225595.1 Acidobacteriota bacterium
AGGTATGGTTCCCAATGACGTGCCCGCCCGTCGCCAGCTCGCGAACGATATCGGGCCGCACGTGCACGTACCTGCCAATCAGAAAAAATGTCGCGCGCACGTTGTGTTTTGAGAGCACTTCCAACAGGCGCAGGGTGTGCGGATCATTCGGGCCGTCATCAAAAGTAAGTGCTAGCTGTTTCGACCGGCGCTCCGCCGCGATAAACGTGCGTCCGAACCATTGCCCGGTTGGAGCCATCGACTGGTAGCCTGCCGCGCTCAGGGCAGCAGCGGTCGCCGCGCCGATCAGGGAGCCGAGCATCGTACAGAGATTGTAAACAACCCTCACGATTGTCGTTGGTCATTGTTGATTGTCGATTTGCGAACGCCAGTTGCCGATTGGAACTGGACGTGCTCATAAATCGCCAATAGAAAATTTGCAATTCCCGCCCGGTTAGCTCTTCCCGCAATTGCCTCCCAACCCCATCCGGGATATGCTGCACAGCGAAGCGCCCTAACCCATGGCCAATCTTTTTGAGCTGCCCCGCTACATTGCAGTCGAAGGTCCAATACGAGTCGGCAAAAGCACCCTGGCGCGCATTCTGGCTGAACGGTTGAGTGCACAGCGGGTAATGGAACCCGAGGAAAACCCGTTCCTCGGCGCATTCTACGAGGGCAAAGCCGGTGCCACCTTCCAGGCGCAGTTCGCTTTTCTCATCCGGCGCTTCGAGCAGCTCCGTGCCCTCGACCTCGGCGCGCGCTCGCAAAAGATCGTAGTCACCGATTTTATCTTCGAAAAAGACAAGCTTTTCGCCTGCCTTAATCTGACCGATCAGGAACTCGAGACCTATAACCGCTACTACAATCATTTCCGCGATCAGCTCCCCACTCCCGACCTCGTCATTTACCTCCAGGCCACGCCCGAAGTTCTTAAAAAGCGCCTTCGAAAGAAGAATGCCCCCGGCGAGAAAGCGGTCAATGACGAGTACTTGGAAGAAGTGATCAAGGCCTACGAACATTTCTTCTTTCACTACACGTCATCGGACCTGTTGATCGTCAATACTTCGGAAATCGATTTCGTCGACCGCAACGAAGACTTGCAAGAGCTGTTGCGCAAAGTCTCCGCCCCGATCAAAGGCACCCAATACTTCCTGCCGTTGGGGAGTCAGGAAGCGGCCAGAGCCTGAAAGCAGTGGTCAGTCTCTAGTGGCCGGTGGTTAGTGAGGGTAAATTTCTCCCCGGTCTGAGGAATATACATCTGCTGCACCTGATTCTTGCACAAGGACTTAGCTAGCAATTGATCACTGATCCCTAGACACTAGCCACAACTTTCCCTTGCGTCTACAATAACCCCAGCATCATCCAAGATGCGAACAGGCTCTATCCGCCCGAGGCGGAGGGGCACTGGAGGACATCATGAGTCTCACCCCGCTTGGCGAACCTCGCCAAAAAATTACCATTGCATCTCTTCGAGAAAAGAAACTCCGCCACGAACCCATTACCTGCCTGACCGCCTACGACTACGCCAGCGCGCGCCTGGTCGACGAGGCTGGCATCGACATCATCCTGGTCGGCGACTCGCTGGCCCAGACCATGCTCGGCTACGACAACACGCTCTCGGTCACCACCGACGAGATGCTGCACCACACACGGGCCGTGCGCCGAGGCGTTAAGAACGCGCTGCTCGTGGCCGACATGCCTTATGGCTCATATCATGTCAACCCTGATGAGGCCGTGCGCAACGCCGCGCGCTTTGTTAAGGAAGGGGGCGCAGAAGCGGTCAAGATCGAAGGCGGAGAGAAACGCGCTGATTTAATCCGTCGCATTATCGACGCCGAGATTCCCGTCACCGGGCACATCGGTTTGACTCCGCAGTCGGTGAACGTGATGGGCGGCTACAAAGTGCAAGGCAAGACGCTCGCTGCCATCGAGCAGCTCATGCGCGATGCCGTAGCACTCGATCGCGCTGGTGCGGCCTGCATTTATCTCGAAGGCATTCCGCGGGAAGTCGCCGCCATGATCACGGCGGAAGTGGCAACTCCAACTATCGGCATCGGCGCTGGACCGGAGTGCGATGGCCAGGTGCTTGTGTTCCACGACATCCTGAACCTGACCTTCGGCCCACCGGCCAAATTTGTGCGCCGCTATGCCGACGCGGCCGCGCTGATCAGCGACGCGGTGCATGGCTTCCGTGCCGACGTTATATCCCGCCAGTATCCATCGGACCAGGAGTCCTACCATTTGCCGAAGGAAACGCAATCGGCGCTGGACACGGTGCTGGAGCGCAAAAGGGCGATGCGGCGATAACTGTCAGCAATGAATACGGCTCGTGTGGGGACGGGCGCCCCCGCCCGTCCATGCCGAGCACAGCTCGGCTTGATTCCTCCATTCATGAATTTGAGATTCTGAGTTGCTCCCGACTCTTCACGCAATGAAAATCTGCAAAACAATTCATAACATGCACGCCGCCTGTAGAGCCCTGCGCCACGAGGGCAAACGCCTCGGCCTTGTGCCTACCATGGGCGCGCTCCACGAAGGCCACCTCTCACTCGTCCGCGCCGCCAACTCACAATGCGACGTGGTCGCCGTCTCCATCTTCGTTAACCCAACCCAGTTCGGCCCCAATGAAGACTTCTCCAGATATCCGCGCACTTTTGATCGCGATCGTGAACTGTTGGACAAAGAAGGCGTCGACCTTATCTTCGCGCCTTCAGTCGAGGAGATGTATCCGCAAGGCGCTATCACTTACGTGACCGTCGAGGGCTTAAGCGATAAACTCTGCGGCAAATCGCGCCCTGGGCATTTCCGCGGCGTGACCACGGTCGTTTCCAAGCTCTTCCACATCATCGAGCCGGACGTGGCCTTTTTCGGCCAGAAAGATGCCGCTCAGGCAGCCATCATCCGTCGCATGGTGCGCGATCTGAATATGCCGGTCGAGATCGTCGTCTGCCCCATCGTGCGTGAACCGGACGGTCTGGCCATGAGCTCGCGAAATTCCTACCTCGACCCGCAGCAGCGCCAGTCCGCCTTGGTGCTCCATCGCTCGCTGATGCGCATACGAGAACTCTTCGGTAATGGTGAGCGCAGCAGCGCCAAGCTCATCGCGACAGCAAAAGAAATTCTCGCGGGATGGCCATCTGTCCGGCTGGATTATTTCGAGATCGTCAATCCCGACACCCTCGAGTCAGTAGACAACGTTTCGCACGGCGCGTTGGTTGCCTTGGCGGCATTCGTGGGAAGCACGCGTCTAATCGACAACATTCCGCTGAACGTGTAGGCGCGGGCGTCCCCGTGCAGGTCCCTGACCGTGTAGGCGCGGGCGTCCCGCCCGTGCAGGTCCCTGAAGGTGTAGGCGCGGGCGTCCCCGTGCAGGCCCCTGAACGTGTAGGCGCGGGCGTCGCGCCCGTGCAGGCTCCCGAACGTGTAGGCGCGGGCGTCCCGCCCGTGCAGGCTCCCGAACGTGTAGGCGCGGGCGTCCCGCCCGTGCAGCCCCCGCCCCCCGGCTTGGGTTTTGCCCTTGTGCTGCGTCCAATCAATCATTCCTGCGACACAAATTCATTCCCGGCGATCACATACCGCAGCCGCATCTCCGCCGCCTTCCTGATGCCCACACGCTTAGTGATCAACACCCGGCGCACGCGATACCCATCGTCGGCAATCCAAAGATCCGAATCGGCGCTGGTCAGGTTTTTGCCGTTGTCGCGTTCTCGCGTAATATGCAAAGCTTCCGCCAGCCGCCCCGGACCGCTAGACAGCTTGCGCAGGTCGGCGGCACGATGCAGAGAGACGCCCCGCGCATGTGCCATCTCCTCAATCCCTCCGACCGGCTCTAGCGCGCGGATCAGCACGCAGCCAGGCACTCCGTCTGGCAGGCAGGACACGTTCAGGCAATAGTGATTTCCGTAGATGAAATAAACATAGGCGTGCCCCGGTGGCCCAAACAGTACGTCGTTTCGTACCGTTCGTCCCGCTGCGGCATGTGCTGCGGGATCTCCCGTACCGAGATATGCCTCAACCTCGACAATGCGACCGGCCAGCAACTCCCTTCCGTGGCGCCTAACCAGCACCTTGCCCAGCAGATCGCGCGACACACGCCGCGGATCACGGTTGAAGAACTGCGGCGGCAGTCGCTTGATTGCTTTCACTTTTTCCATGCACATCCGTGGTACCAGTCTGAACACGTCCACCTTGCAGGCAAATCCTCGACTTTCGATCCCAAAAGCTCTTATAGTTCTCCTATTCTGATCGCCTACCTGCCATTTTTTGAAAGTAAAGGAGAGATCATGCTGGGGAGAATCTTAAAGTCTACTGCGCTTCTTCTCGTCCTGGGATTGGTTGCGGCCGGGCAAACCATTCCTGCTGGCACCAGGCTCACAATTCGCATGGGTTCGGAGATCAGTTCGGCGACGGCCAGGACTGGTCAAACCTTCGATGCAACCTTGGCCCGCAACCTGACCGCTAATGGTCAAACCATAGCTAGGGCGGGAGCGCCGGTACGCGGCAAGGTAACGCTGGCCAAATCCAGCGGCCGGCTTCATGTTCCCGGAGAGCTCTCGTTGCGTCTGACCTCGGTTGCGGTCAACGGCAAAATGGTCCCCATTTCGAGCGGCGCCTACCACCTGACGGGCAAAAGCCACACCAAGAGCAACGCCACGAAGATTGGCGGCGGCGCAGCGGCGGGCGCAGTTATCGGCGCAATCGCGGGCGGGGGAAAAGGCGCAGCGATTGGGACCCTTGCCGGGGGAGCCGCGGGAACCGGTGTAGCTGCAGCGACGGGAAAGCAGGAAGTCGTGGTTCCAGCCGAGAAGGTAATCACGTTTACTACGACAGGAGCATCGAGCGCGGGTGCGCGTAGAAGAACCAGGTAGCCAGCCACGCAGGTGTTGGACGAGACAAGTCTCATCCATGAAAGCGTCGGCTTTTTCAAGTTCTTCTTAAGCGCGCCCTACTGGGCCATTCACGAGATAGCTGATAGCTTCTAGCTTCTCGGCATTTATGAATTAAGTTGAGGGTTCTAACTAATCGAAGCCACGTTGGGTAGTGTCCGAATTTAACCACGAAGGACACGACGGAATAAGAAGGAACCGTAAAGGGTGCCCCTTCGTGTAACTTCGTGTCCTTTGTGGTTTGTGAAATTAGGACACCACCGCCACTTCCGCCGCATACCAAGCCGCCGTCCGGGATAAACTAGCAGGACGCAACATCTAAGGATTCATTTCCGTGCTGCGCAAGAATCGCCTCTTCACTCCCGGCCCCACGCCATTGCTGCCTGCGGCGCAGACTGCCATGGCTTCGTTCGCCATGCACCACCGCACCGCCGACTTCCGCGCCCTTTTTTCCCGCGTGCTGGCGGACATGAAAGACTTTATCGGGACAAAGAACGACGTCCTCGTGCTGGCTTGCTCCGGCACTGGCGCGATGGAGGCTTCGGTCTCCAACCTGACCTCGCCCGGCGACAAGGTGCTGGTGCTCACCGCCGGGAAATTCGGCGAGCGTTGGCGCGACCTGGCCAAGGCTTTCGGCTGCACAGTGGAAGTGATCAGCGCGCCCTATGGCGAGACTTTTTCCCTCGACGAAATCCGCCACAAGCTCACCTCCGACGTGCGCGCAGTCTATGTGCAGTCCACGGAAAGCTCGACCGGCGCGCGGCACGATGTGAAGGGAATCGCCAAGCTGGTGCGGGCCGCAGGCGACGACACACTGCTGGTGGTCGACGCCATCACTGGCCTTGGCACAACGCATTTTGACGTGGACGGTTGGGGTATCGATATCATCATCGGAGGCTCGCAAAAAGCGCTGATGATTCCTCCGGGCCTCGCCTATTGCGCTGTCAGCGAGCGGGCATGGAAGCTTATGGCGACAACGACGTCACCGCGCTACTACTTCGATCTGCGCATAGAACGCAAAGCGGCAGCCAAAGGGGAATCGGCATTCACACCGGCGACGTCTTTGTTCGCGGCACTGGCTGCGGCGCTCGATTACATCCGCGAACTGGGCAACGGTGATCTGGTCGCGGGTCGTGAAGCTTTGGTGAATAACGCCGAACTCGCGGCCCAGATGACGCGTGCCGGTGCGCAGGCGCTGGGATTGAAATTGTTCTCGCCTTCTTGTCCCGCCGCAGCGCTGACCGCGATCCAGTCGCCTGCTGGATTCGATTCAGGCGCAATCGTCAAGGAATTCCGCGAATCATTTGGCGCAGTCGTGGCCAATGGGCAGGGTGAGATGAAGGGCAAGTTATTCCGTATCGCGCATCTGGGCTACTACGATTATCTCGACACGATAGGAGTGTTGGCTGCACTTGAGCACGTGCTGGCCAATGTCACTTCGAAGCCGGCGGAGTACGGACTTGCGGTGGGGGCGGCACAGGAAGTCTATGCCCGCCACTTACAGAGAGAAAGCGCGTCCGCAGTTGCGCAGCGCTAATGCCGATGCAGTAAAGCAGCGCTAATGTCAGTACGAATCACGTAGGCCCAGACGCCCTCGTCTGGGCGGCCGAGCCCCGCTCGGCTACTCGATGCTCTCGATGGCGCCCCCGCATCCTCAGTAAAGCAGCGCTAATGCCAGTACGAATCACGTAGGCCCAGACGCCCTCGTCTGGGCGGCCGAGCCCCGCTCGGCTACTCGGTGTTCTCAATGGCGCCCCTCTCCCAGACGCCCTCGTCTGGGCGGCCGAGCCCCGCTCGGCTACTTCCGCTCGATGCTCCTAATGACACCCTGCCTCCCAGTAGCGCAGGGCTAATCCACAACAATTTTGTCTCTGGCCCAAAAGGCCGAACCCGTCTAAAATTCCTTGCTGTAACCTTTCAGCTTCACAACACAGATTTTGGGGCGTATATGCGAATTACAAGAAGTTCGTGTCTGGTGGTCATTCTCTTGTGCGGTCTGAGCCGCGCCGATTTCAAGTACACACAGCAGAGCAAAATTACCGGCGGGACGCTGCTGAGCATGACCAAGACACTCGGCGCTTTCAGCAAGAACGCCCGCCAGATGACCGATCCACAAGTTTCGACCATGATGCTGAAGGGCAACCGGCTGCGGGACGAGCACGCCGACGGCAC
>QIAR01000783.1 GCA_003225595.1 Acidobacteriota bacterium
AAATGCGGATCTGTCAACCTAGCTGCAAGTCCGTGCCGCCGTGCAGTGGACCGATCATTCACAATTCAGTCGCGAGTGTCCTCAGGCGCTGGAACTCCCAGAGAAAGCCGTGGAGTCTGTATTATTGACGAGGGCGCATGGTCGCAGGCCGCCGGAAACAACCCCAAAACCGGACCGAGTCAGTCAGTTCATGGTTCCCAAGCTCATCGAGATTCTCCTGATGCGTCACGTTGAGCGCGCTTACCACGTAGTAGTAGTACGTGGTGCCGGTGGTCAACCCGCTATCGGCGAACGAGGTCGGGGTGACATTCGGGCCCACGGTGGAATACGGCGCCCGCTGCTGCCCAGGATGTACAAAGTCGGGCCACCTTTGGAGTACGGCCAGCCACTGGCTCCGAGGAAGGAGAACGTGGTATAGATTTCCCGGGCCATCGCGGTCGGCAGCCCCCGGATTTGGACTCCGACAATCCTCAATTATTACGACTACCCACCGCGTTTTCCCTTCCACTAAACGGCAGTGATTGTTGCACAACGCTGCCCGAGACGAAAGCCGTAATTGACGCGGGTGAGGAACTTGGAGGCTTATCTAGAAAGTGATGCAGGCTCGATGGCGGAGTAATACGAAAGGATTTTCTGCACCGTGTCATGTAGACGATGACGCGTAATGCGTTCACGTTTGATCACTCGAAGGATGTTAGCAAAACGTGCTGGAACCCATTGGCGATTTTTGTGCAATCATAAAATTCCGGCCGTATGTCCACTTTTGCACCTTATTGTCATCTAAGAAGTCAGAAAAACTAACAAGATAATAAAGGAGACACCGACATAAATGCCCGCCAACAATCCAGAGCATTGTTGCAAGGCTACGACGAAGGCGGGCAATCCTTGCCGGGCGGCTGCGACTGAAGGGGGCCTGTGCTTTTTCCACGCCAATCCCAACAAGGCTTCGGAACTGGGCCGTATTGGCGGCACGAGAAAGCGCTACGCTGGAAGGGAAAGCGCCGACCCGTTGCCGCGATTAGACAGCGCAGCTGGTGTGCGCGACGCACTCGCGGCTCTGATTGCTGACGTGTACGCCGGGAGACTTAACCCCAAGGCTGCCGCCAGTCTTGCCGCGCTTTTGAGCCTGCAACTGCGTGCTATCCCTGCAGCCGATCTAGAGAAACAGGTGAAGAAGCTGAAGTTTCTGGACGAATTCTAAGTCCGGCTTTTTGGAGCATTAACCATGGCGAGACCGCGAAAAAAGATTGATCCATTGCAGGTCGAGCAGCTTGCAATGATTGGTTGCCCGAATTCGGAGACCGCGGGCATTCTGGGGTGTGACGAAGCGATTCTCTGCCGGCGTTTCGACAGAGCTATCCGGAAGGGGCAACTCCGTCGAAACATCGCCCTGAGGCGCAAGATCTACGAACTGGCGATGCGCGGCAACTTCACGATGCTCGTGTGGCTCGGGAACTTTGCCTGGTGCAGACCGACAAGCCGCCATTGAGCGAGTCGCTGCATCATGAGCACGAAGCGATCGGGTCCTCTAGCATCGAGCAACCTCGCGAGCGCGACCGCAAACTTCAGCGAGAAATCGAGGTCCTCTTGAAAAAAGCGGGCCTTAGAGCGAATACCGATCCCGCAGGCGGAGCAAAAGCGGTACCGCCGACGGGCGCTGAAACTGCAGGCACGAGCTACCAGATTATCCAGGGCAACCGCCCTTCGAGCGAGGGACGAAAGCCTGCGGCAGCGCATAGGCATACACCTAAGAACCATGCCTACAGCCGCGTAAATAACGGCTTGAGATGGCTTGAGCCATATCAGTTGGCGGAAGGGGTCATACCGTGGGATTGATGTCGAAGTTGCTGAACGAGCGTAACCGCCTCAACTGGCACGACTCATGCCCAAGGAATTCGTTTCAGCGGCCACCCGACAAGAACCTCCATGAATTCTTAGACCCACGCCTACCGGAAAGCCCCCGAAAATTTAAGGATTTCACCGGATACATCCCTCCTGGTCGAACCTTCACACTGAATGGGCATACATCAGATAACGGAGGCTCTTATGAAAGCAAAGGCAACTCTGTTGTCTGTGCTGCTATTTTGTACAACGTGGGTGATAGCTCAGACTACATCCCCCAGCAGCACAGGCCAGACCAGTACATCTTCCGGAACAACTTCCAATACATCTCAGACCAGCCCAACGCCTCAGACCGGTTCATCCCAGAGTGCTTCTAACCCGCAGACCGGAACAACATCAAAGACTGTGACGACAACAACCCAAACTGTGACAACATCCACACCGTCTCCGACCGGGTCGGCTGCGTCCCAAACCGGTGCGTCTGCAAACCAGACCGGCACTGACGCATCCGAGGTCGGTGTAACCGGAAATCAGAACAAGATTAAAGGATGTCTCGGCGGGTCCGCCGCGACAGGCATTTACACGCTGACGGATAGCCAGACCGGAGCGACGTACACGCTGATTGGGAGCACGGACAAGTTGAGAACCCACGTGGGAGAAGAAGTCGAGATTACCAGCCAAGGGAACAGCGCCGGCGCCTCGACCAGTGGCCCTAGCCCTAGCAGCGGATCTTCATCTGCGATGGGATCTAGTATGGGCAGCTCCAATCCCGTGAACTCTGCGAGGAGCGGTAGCAACCCCGATCAAACTGGAAACGTGAGCGGTAACCAAGCTGGAAACGTGAATGGCAATACTCAGGCCAAAATCGCGGGCAGCAGCGCATCCGGAACCGGCAATCGATTTGAGGTCAGTGATGTGACCAAGCTTTCGGACCATTGTCCAGCCCCGGGCAGCAAGCCCTCCGCGAAACTCGGTCGTTCGCAATCCACTTCAACACGCGGAGCGAAGACTGAGATCGTAGAAAATTCTGCACCCGCTTCCGAGACAATGCTGGCGGGCCAAACTGCGGGTTCCAGCAGCAGTGGATCGGCTTCTAGCACGTCCGGGCAGACAGGAACTATGACATCTCCTGCGGGCACTTCGCCGCAGACAAGAACGACTTCCCCGGGTCAGATGCCAAGCACCGCGACTCCGCCAGCCAGTACAGCGACGCCGCCAGCTAGTACGGCCACTCCTCCACCAAGCACCGCGACGCCTCCCGCTAGCACGGCGACTCCGCCAGTTACCACGACTTCACCTAGCACATCGTCTGGTACGCAG
>QIAR01000138.1 GCA_003225595.1 Acidobacteriota bacterium
GATCGCACTTCCGCTGACGTGAACAGAGATTGCGAACCACAGAGCCATCGCCCCTAGAGTCACCAGCAAAATACCTGCCAGCAAGATGCGGCTCTGGGATAGACCTACTCCCAACCCAAGGCGATTCACAATTTCACGAGCTCCTCCAGTTTGCTCAGTTTCGTGGAGAGAAAGAAGAGACGGCCTGCAAACAGCAACGCGGCTCCTCGCGCCTGCGGGCGGCATACGTACGT
Organism: Acidobacteriota bacterium; assembly: GCA_003225595.1. Classification (GTDB taxonomy): domain Bacteria; phylum Acidobacteriota; class Terriglobia; order Terriglobales; family Acidobacteriaceae; genus Gp1-AA124. The sequence continues at coordinate 234 of QIAR01000138.1, forward strand.
ACCACCTGAACTGAGTGAAAATAAACAACCACTTAAACATCCGGCGGATAGACTGTCAAGTTGAGCGCACTTCAACTTTGTCTGATGCGCAGCAATGCAGCCGAAGATGCCGCTCTGCGGCACAAAGGTGGCGGAAGCAAATTTCGGTAAATGCGCTAAGTTTCGCAAATCTTCTGCAATCTGTTGCACGCGGAGCTTCGAAGTGCTGCATGGCTCAACTCCGAAGTCATTGACTTAGCGCTGAGAAGCATTGGTTACCGTGCCCGACGCCTGGCATTGCGATTGCACGTAATGAGGCGAACCACTTGTGGACAGCATCGTCCTCCCCTCAACCTCCCCAAGGTATGCTGTTTTTCCGATTATTGGCAGCAGCAGCAGCATTAACGGAATCAGTTCCTTTCATTTTTGCTCTTGCAAACTGCTGATGGCTAAGTAACTCTTGCTGACGGAGCAGAGATTTCTATGTGTCTGAAATCTTCATCCGCGAGCCATAAGGGCCGCACGGGCCTGCCACGAATCGATTCGTGAGATGCTCCAACGACGGGAACAAGACATGGTTCAGTCACGACAGGAACGCCGCACGATGCGACGTTTCGATATGCGATTGCCCGCTACAGTGCGGCTGGCTGGCGGTCAAACTGACGAATTCCTAACCGAGACCCAGAATGTCAGCGCTCGCGGAGTATTCCTTTATCTTGATCGTCCCGTGGAAGAAGGCACACGGGTCGAAGTTACCATGACCTTCCCGCCACATGTCACTCTCACCAACGCCGTTCGAGTGCGCTTTAGCGCGCGCGTGCTTCGTGTGGAATCACATCTGCCGTCATCGCGCATCGGCGTGGCCGCATTGATCGAAGAATACGAATTTCTCCGCTCGACCAGCGCGTCAGAGTACTTCCCGGAAGTCCAGAAGCGATGGAAGGCCAATAACTGAAGTTTCTTTAGTGCCGTGAGAATCGCAGCTTCTGGAAGTCATGGATAAAGAAGCGCTGCTGCCGGCGGTGCTCACGAGAATGTTTATAGGCTACTTCCTCTTCAACTCCTCGATTTCGTTCCTCAGCCGGCTGTAGCGCCGGACCAATGACCCAAGATAAAGAATGTGGATGATCCAGGTGGCAGCATAAGCGGCGTACAGAAAATTCATCTTGCACTCCGAGGCTCGATCATGGATTCCAGAGCCTGCATTTCTTCTACTTCCCTTTGCAGACGTTCCAGCCGATACCGCGACCAGCACACCATAAGAGCAAAGCAGAGGAACGCGGCCCAGTTGATCATCCAAACGCGGAGCATTACCGGATCGATGGATCCTCCACCGCCGATCACGGGGGACGGGTGTTGCGTGCGAAAGTACCAAATAGAGAAATAGACTAGTGGCATGTCAAGGGCCCCAAAAACCGCTAGCACTGCGGCCATGACGGGGGTCTGTCCACTGGAGGAAAAGCGCCTTAGCATGAGGTAGCTCACATAGATCAACCACATCACCAATGTCAAAGTCAGGCGAAGATCCCAGGTCCACCAAATACCCCAGACCGGCCGCGCCCAGATCGGACCAGTCACCAGCACAACAGTGCAGAAGACGACTCCGACTTCCGCCGTGACCAACGCGATCATATCGGCTTTAGCACTGCGTCTTATCAAGTACACTATCGATGCTACAAAATTGACAAAGAACAGTACGAAAGCCGTCCATGCGGAAGGCACGTGGTAATAGATAATGCGATAGACGTCGCCCTGGAGTTGGTCTGTGGGTGCGACAACAAGGGCCTGGTACAACGCGTAGCTGAGCAGCACAGCCGTCAGCCCGCCAAGTAGTGGGAATACCCGTTTCATTCCGCGTGCAGCACCGTTTCAAATAGGAGGAGACAGCCAGTAGTAAACACCACATCGTAGGCCACAAGCAAGACGATCCAGAACTTGGCTGAAACCTCGCCGGTAAGAATCGCCGAAGTCGCCTCCACCATAGCGAGCAGTGCAGGGATCGAAATCGGGAACAGCAGCAAAGGGAGCATGATTTCGCGGCTGCGCGTGCGCAAGGACATTGCAGCGAAAAATGTCCCATTCACCACGAGTGCCCAGGTTCCGAGGACAGCGACGGGAATCAACTGCCATACCGGCCCCAGCGCCCGCAGGCTGTAGAAGACGATGAACAGCGGTGTCATCAGCGCTTCGAGCACGCTCACGAAGATAAAGTTGCCGAAGGCCTTGGCGAGGAAGAGCGCGTTTGCGGGCGCCGGCGACACGCGGTATGCGTCCAGCACCTGGTTGCGCAGCTCGCGTGCCCAGGTCTGATTCAGCGCAACCACGGCCGCGAACAAAAACGCCACCCACACCAACCCACCCGCGATCCGCCGCGATTCTTCGGCCGTCGGATTAAAGGAAAAGCTGAAGATCACCACGACCAGCAGCGCGAAGAACAGCATTGAATTGATGGCGTCCTTCGACCGCCACTCCAGCCGCAAGTCCTTGCTGAGAGTAGCGGCGGCGATGCCCGAGAGCATGCTCATCGCTCCTCCGCGCCGCCGGGGTGGGGGTCTTGGCCCTGCCACGGAGAGCGCAGCGGCTGCAGTTCCAGCGTCCGATCAACGATCTGTCCCGCCTGCATCCGGACGTATTCGTCCGCAGCGCCCTCAAGCAACTGCGCTTGGTGTGTGACCACAAGGATCGTCTTGCCCGTATCACGCATCTCCGCCAACAGTTTGACCATCTCGCGCGCCGAGGATACGTCCACATTAGAGAAAGGTTCATCGAGCAAGAAGATTTTCGGATCATGCAGCAGTGCCCGAGCCAGCGACATTCTCTGTCGCATGCCTTGCGAATACTGACCGATGGGCCGCCGGAGCTCCGGATCAAGTCCTACGCGAGCGATCGTCTTCGAGCAGCGCTGGTCATCTTCGATGCCATAAAGACGCGCGAAATAGCGCAGGTTCTCCATCCCGTTCATCTCGTCATAGAGCAACGACGGATGGGCCATGTAGCCGAATTGAGGGCGAACAGAACTGAGATCGGTCGTTCCCAACACCGAAATGCAGCCACGCGTGGGCCGCACCAGCCCAGCAAGTGCGCGCAAGAGTGTGGTCTTGCCCGCGCCGTTGTCGCCGAGGATGGTGTAGATGCGGGCCGCATCAAAGCTGGCAGTTAGGCCCCGTAACGCTGCAAACCGCCCAAAGTGCTTGACGAGATCGTTGATGACGATGACCGGAGGGCGGTAGCCGTGTTGGAATCGCTCACTGTCGGATGGGACCATGCATAATGCGGTCTATCAGAATTTTAGGAGGTCCTGAACAACATTTGCTTTTAGTCTCTCTATTCGACCACAACGGAGTCACCACGCCGGATAGTGCCGCCGCGGACGACCGTGGCATAAACCCCAACGCTAGGCAGAGCCTGTCCGAGAGGCGCTATGTTTACCCGGTTGTGCTGCGCAGCAGCGCGCAGAATACCCGGGTCTGCCGGTAAATCGGACTGAGGCAGAGTCGTCATGACGCAACGTGGGCAGGGAATGACGACGGATAGGCAAACCTCGGCGCCAATCCTTAAGCTATGGCCCACCCATGCATTCTCGACGAAGTCTTTCACGCCAGAGGAGACCTCCACCACAATGTTTGGCCGAAACCTTCTCACCTCGAAACGTCCCTGCGGCAAAACCTCACGCAGGCGATCGATTGTTGCGGAGGTCACCAGGTGGACAGGGGCAAAATCAAAAAACGTACCAGGGGGTGCGCCTAGAGCCATGGATTCATCGGTGACCGTTTCTCTGTTGGGCAGACCGTCTATATCCGGCCAGTACTCCTCCAAACTCGGAGAGTCGGGGGCGGATGACATCAGCGTTACCTCGCGGCCGAGCGCACTTGAGAGAATTTTGTTTACCGTGCTCTGTTGGCTGCTGACAGTTTCGCCGCTTGGGAGGGTAATCCGGACTGGCGGAGTATCGTCTCCTGTGCCCTGGGGTTCCACGAAGGCAGCGAAGTAGTCGAACAGGGTTGACCACTTTCGTGGGTTCTTGGCGCTTGCAACTTTGCCTGTTGAGTTGTCCACCAGAGCGTACGCACGATCCCCCACCAGGCCCCGCGCGGTGACACGGGCGAGATTAAGTTCCTCCCCCGCCATGGATTTGACGGGATAACGCCGCAAAGAAACTATAGGACCAATGACGGTCTGGGTTGCATTAGACACCTTGACACCACCGAGCGGGACATCTCCTCCGAACCAGCATCTTAGGGGTCGCTGCTGGGCAGGTCAAGCGCTGCGATTGTGGGCAAACTATTCGGGAGTACTTTTTGTGGAAAAAGAGGCTTCTTTACCTACTTGGAAGCGCCAGCATCCCCAGGGATATTCGCCTTTGTTATCGACTTTGCCGGTTCCGTAGCGGGCGCTCCCTTCTGCTGCGGCGCGTACTTGGAAGCGCACTTGGCCTGAAGTTGCTTGGCGTGAAACACTCCGTCGCGTCCAAAGCTGCCATCGGCCAGGGCCTGCGAGTCATCCTTGAACGTATCCGGTGGCGCCTCGGTGCCGCTGTAAACCACCGGAAGGGTCTGGTCCTGCTCCACCAGTATGAACTCCACACGAGTGCCGGTACGCCGGATCGAGCCTGCCACGACGTTGCCCGCTACGCGAAGATGCTTGGTATAGGCGCTATCGCCCATGCCGCGCAGTTCTTTGATCGTGACGTAATAACTCTTGCTCTCTTGCACACCAGTGTACGCGAGGTATCCGAGCGCGAGCAGGATGACAACCGTGGCGGAGCCAAATTTCAAGTACTTGCGGGTTTCTCTGGACATACACATACTCCAAAGGTATGAGCAAACTTTATCTGCTCGGTGGGCCGGGGTCAAGCTGTGTCGACCGGTAGGATGAACCCCAGCTCGGGATGACGCTTCAGAGACTTAGGGCGACCAAACTGACCGACCTTCGCTTCAATTTCCAAAACTTGCTCCCGTGCGATATTCTGCACCGCATGTTTTCTCGAGCAACGTATGGATTTGGCTTCGTCTTATGGTTTACGTCGTGTTATCTGCCGGGATGGTCGCAGGAGTCAGCACCTATGCCGGTCTTTCGCGATACGAATGGGCAAGAACACAAGTTGAGCGAGTACCAGGGTAAAGTGGTCGTCCTGAACTTCTGGGCGACGTGGTGCGTTCCCTGTCAGCACGAAATGCCGATGTTGGCTGCGGCACAGAAGCATTACCGCGATAGAGGCATTGTCGTGATAGGAGCCTCAGTTGACGATGAGAAGACCCGCGAAAACGTGGGGCCATTTGCAACGAAGTACAAAATCAATTTTCCACTCATGTTGAACGCCAACACCGAGAACATGAAAGCGCTGGGCTTGGGGGAGACTATTCCAGCTACGGCTTTTGTGGATAAAGATGGCCGGGTCGCCAGTCGGGTACTCGGTGAGCTGTCCAGGTCCGATTTAAATCACCGGATCGAATGGATGCTCGGGAACCGGCGTGGCAAAGAACCTCCAGCGCTGGTCAATAATCTAGGGAAGTGACATTGCTAAATGGCTGGTTCGGCGCTCGCAGTGCGTGGCGTCCGCACTCAGAACGAGCGCGCGTACCCGACAATGATGAAATAGTCTGAGAAGGCGGCATCTCCGGCTGTGCCCTGGATCTGGTCGGGCATGCTGCGCTTCCGGTTTCGCTGCACGGCGACCGGGATGTTAAGCGACCAGGTATCCTTCCCGCGTTCATATTGAAACCCAGGCTCAACAGAAAGGGCATACCCCGGACGACGGAACCCTAGACTGCCACCAATCAGGTCGCGAACCTTGACTCCCTCATAGCGAAGGCCCATCTTGGCCGCTAGTCCTCTGATCTTCGGGACCGGGTAAGCGACGCCCCCATCCGCCAGGTACTGATCGGGTATCGACATGGTTGACGTGAGCGGATTGGGTTTGCGGTTTATGCCCGCCAGCGACGCATTTGGTGTGCCGTTGCTTTCTTGCGGCGTGACCAAATAACTGCCAGACACATATAGAACAGCTTGTTTGAACCTTTGATAGCCCTGGGTTCCAAAACTGATGCCGTATCCTCCCGCGCCCGGCTGAATCGATTGGTCCACGAATATGGTTTGAGGGCCGTGGACCGTCTGCACCGTATCTGAAGCCCGGTTATCTCCGGTTGGGAACACCGTGCCGAACGAAAACGCGATGTTGTGCCCGTGTTCAGCGGGTGGGCGAATCAGCCAGAACTGGGCCGAAACGCTCATGTCGCCGATACCATTGCTGTGCGAAACCTGGTCGGGAGCGTTTGGGATATGAAAGAACACGTTGAAGAGCTGATGATCGTATGTTCGGGTGGCATTCAAGATCGGCATGCCGACAGTCAGGCTCCACCTAGGATTCAATTTATAAGTCAGAGAGACGTCGAAGAGGTTGATGGAATTCACCACTTCCGTGTCTAGCGAGGCACGTTGAGTCTGCTCTTTTGTGCCTACAAAGTGGCGGTGCGAGTACTGATGTCGAAATCCGACCGAGATTCCCCAATGATGAGCAGAGAACGGGCCGCCTTCGTCCGCCGAATCTTTTGAAGCGTCGAACGAAATGCCCTTCGGATGCGAGGTGCTGCACAACGCGCCAATCACGGGCGCGCTAGATCGTGCCGCCACTCAACCCTGACCCCAAGCCCTCAGCGACGTCACCAACAGTGCTGACAGAAAGAACGCAGCGACCCACTTAGTAACCTGAAATTGCACGGAACCCCCAACAAAGATTGGCGGATGTTAGGGCAGATTACCGAGACGGAACAATAGTGTTTTTGTACTATTGAGCATTGCATAATATAGTTACAACGGCACAGGTCGGCATGCTGCCAGAAGGCGATCACCAGAGTCGGTCGTCGGCGCATCCGACGGAGTGCCTTGCGTGCGTAATGGCTCAACTGCCCAAACGTTGTGGGGCAGAAGTCAGGCAATTCGTACTGTTTCCAGTGTGACCACAGATACTCGACCGGGTTCAGTTCCGGCGCATAGGCCGGA
>QIAR01000139.1 GCA_003225595.1 Acidobacteriota bacterium
TACACCCGCCGCCACGGCAGCCCGCGCCAGCACGGGAATGAACTCCGGCTGGCCGCCGCTCACCGCCCGATCATCTTCATCGCCGTGGGAGGCTGACGGCAGCTGAACGGAGTGCGTGGCGTCAAACACTACAGGCGAGAACTTGCGCATGATGGCCAGCGATCGCATGTCCACCACAAGATTGTTGTAGCCGAAGCTTGAGCCGCGCTCGGTGACAAAGACTTTGTGGTTGCCTGCGGCGTGGCACTTGTCGATGGCATGCCGCATGTCCCATGGCGAGACGAACTGGCCTTTCTTGATATTGACAGCACGCTCGCTCAGTGCGGCCGCAGTGACGAGATCGGTTTGACGGCAGAGGAATGCCGGAATTTGGAGCACGTCAGCGACCTCGGCGACTTTGGCGACATCCACAGTCTCGTGCACATCGGTGAGCACGGGCACATGCACCTCATCACGCACCTTCCGCAGTACACGCAAACCTTCAGCCAAACCCGGGCCCCGGAAACTCCGGATCGAAGTCCGGTTCGCCTTGTCGTAGGAAGCCTTGAAGATGAAAGGGAAGTTGAGCGACCGGGCCACGCCTTTGATTATTTCCGCCATGCGGATTGCGTGGTCTTCGCTCTCAATGACGCACGGCCCGGCGATGAGGAAGAGATCGCCCGAGCCGACGGTGATATCGCCGACTTTGAATGTGGTGGTCAGTGGTCAGTTTCCAGCGATTGTAAGAAACATTTAATCGCAGAGTGCGCCGAGACGCCGAGTTTAAAAGCGCAACGAAAGCGGTTCTCGCCTGCGTTTTCTCAGCGTGCTCCGCGATCTCAGCCGTGGAACCTTAGTGTGCTTAACCCTACCGCCGTCCCACTCTCTCTGGCCGATGGAACATTTCCACTTCGGCGGCTTCCCGGCGGGCACGGCGCTCGATTCCATGCTCGTACGAAGCTCCCACAAAGGTTCTAAATAAGGGATGCGGCTCGAGCGGCTTCGATTTGAACTCGGGGTGGAACTGGCATGCGATGAAATGAGGATGATCGGACAGCTCGACGATCTCCACGTAAGTGCCGTCGGGAGTTGAGCCGGAAATCCGCATGCCTGCGGCAGTGAGCATCTCTTCATACTCGCGGTTGAATTCGTACCGGTGGCGATGGCGCTCGCTGATTTCAAGTTTGCCGTAAATTCTATGCGCCAGCGTGCCCGGCTCGATCTTGCAGGTCCACGCGCCCAGCCGCATCGTGCCTCCCAATTCCTCAACGCCGCGCAGTTCACGCAACTTATAGATCACGCGGTGCGGCGTAGCAGGATCGAACTCGCTGGAGTTGGCTTCAGCGAGGCCGCATACATTGCGGGCAAATTCGATACAGGCGGCCTGCATCCCCAAGCAAATGCCGAAATATGGAACTTTCTTTTCGCGCGCATAGCGGATCGCGTTCAGCATGCCCGCGATGCCACGCTTGCCAAAACCACCCGGGACTAACAGGCCATCATAGTCTTCGAGCTGCGCTTCATAGCTCTGGTCGCCGGTCTCCAATCCTTCCGCTTCAACCCAATTCGCATTGAGCTTCAGATTGTGAGCCAGCGCGCCGTGCACCAGAGCTTCTTTCAGCGACTTGTAAGAGTCCTCATACTCTACGTACTTGCCGACGATGCCAATTGTGATCTCAGCTTTCGGGTTGTAAACGCGGCGTACGATCTCTTCCCAATCCTTCAGGTCGCGATCTCTGGCCTCAAGGCGCAGGTACTTAAAAACCAGTGTGTCCACGCCTTCACGCGAGAACACCAGTGGCACTTCGTAGATGGATGCGACGTCCTTCGCAGTGATAACCGCCTCCTCTTCCACGTTGCAAAAGAGCGCGATCTTCGACTTGATGTCTTTTGCAAGGAAGCGGTCGGTACGACAGAGAAGGATGTCAGGCTGAATTCCCACGCTGAGCAGTTCCTTTACGGAGTGCTGGGTAGGCTTGGTCTTGAGCTCTTGAGCCGCTGCGATGAACGGCACCAGAGTGACATGCACAAACAGAGTGTGCTCGCGTCCGAGTTCCTGGCGCATCTGACGGATGGCTTCGATAAAAGGCAGCGATTCGATATCGCCGACCGTGCCGCCGATCTCGACGATGGCGATGTCCACATCCTGCGCGACTTTTTTCATCGCCGCCTTGATTTCGTTGGTGACGTGCGGAATCACCTGGACGGTCTTGCCCAGATAGTCGCCGCGCCGCTCTTTGGCGATGATTTGCTCGTAAATGCGGCCGGTGGTCCAGTTGTTGTCGCGTGAGAGTTTGGCGTGGGTGAAGCGTTCATAATGGCCGAGATCGAGATCGGTTTCGGCGCCGTCGTCGGTGACAAAAACCTCTCCGTGCTGGAAGGGTGACATGGTGCCTGGGTCGACGTTGAGGTAAGGGTCAAACTTCATCAGGTTGACTTTGAGCCCGCGACTCTCCAGCAGGCAGCCGATGGAGGCCGCCGCTAACCCTTTGCCCAAAGAAGACACCACACCGCCGGTCACAAAGATATACTTTGCCGACATCGCTTCCTCGCCCTAGATTGTCCTTGAGATTTTGTGCAGGATGGGTGCACAACCAATTATGCCAGAAAAGTTTGCGGAAAGAAACGGTGGTAAGAGTCTGGATCTGGACTGCCTAATAGGGCTGACGGAAGAGGGTCATTTGCATCTGATTTACACAAGGCAACGAACAATCGGATCATAAGGGATGGCATGCCAAAGTGCAGTCGCACGTCACCATGCCCCGATCTATGTAAAATGTCGAGCAGGACAGTGCGGGAGAATCAGGCCGCGACCGCCGGGCCTGCAGCCGCAAAACTCCTAGGAAAGTCTATTGAGGGGACTTTTTGTACCGGGTTGAACGCTCCAGGGGTGTGACTCTCGATTCTCGCGACCTACAAAGATTTTAGCGGCAAATTACAGTTTGGCCCGGATTGCCGCTTTGACTCGCGATTTGCACAATTTTGACTATGACTAAAACTAGCGTAAGGCGGTCCGCACAGAAAAACTCTCGCACCTCGAAGTCTCGCGACCATAATTCCAGAAATTCGACAAAGAGAATTCGCTATGCAGTCGTGGGACTGGGCTACATCGCGCAAGTAGCCGTCCTGCCGGCTTTCGAGCACGCTAGCGAGAACTCTGAATTGCACGCACTGCTGTCTTCCGATTCCAAAAAACTGAAAGAACTAAGCAAGAAGTATAACGTGCCTAATACCTATTCATATGAGGAGTACGACCAGTGCCTGGAAAGCGGAGAGATAGACGCAGTCTACATTACTCTGCCAAACAACATGCATCGTGAATACACGGAACGGGCTGCCCGTGCCGGAGTTCACGTGCTCTGTGAAAAGCCGATGGCAATCACTGAACACGACTGCGAGTCGATGATCGAAACGGCGCAGAAGAACAATGTGAAGCTGATGATTGCTTATCGGCTCCACTTCGAAGAAGCGAATTTGTCCGCCATCGAAATCGTGAAGTCCGGCAAGCTGGGGAAACCCAGAATATTTAACTCGGTTTTCAGCCAGCAGGTGAAAGAGGGCGACATTCGGCTCCAAAAGGAATTGGGGGGCGGCACGCTGTACGACATCGGAATCTATTGTATTAACGCGGCTCGTTATCTCTTCGGAGAGGAGCCCGAAGAGGTGTCCGCGTTTACCGGCAACAACGGCGAAGAGCGCTTTCAGGAAGTGGAGGAAGCCTGCTCTGCGATACTTCGCTTTCCCCAGGACAAATTAGCCGGGTTCACAAGCAGCTTCGGGGCGGCAGATGTTTCTGCCTACGAAGTCGTGGGCACGAAAGGCATTCTGCGCGTCGATCCTGCCTACGAGTTCGCTGAGTCGCTTGAGCATGAGTTGATTATCAAGGGCGAGACGCAGCGCCGAATGTTCCCCAAGCGGGACCAATTTGCGCCTGAGCTGCTCTATTTTTCAAATTGTATAAAGAACAACCAGGACCCCGAACCGTCGGGAGCAGAAGGCCTCGCGGACGTGCGCATCATACGCGCGTTGTATCGCTCGGCAGAAACCGGTCGGTCCGTCAAGCTCGACAATTTCGCAGTGCGCAAACGGCCCACCCCGGCGCAGGAGATCACTCGTCCCCCCATCCAGAAGCCGAGGCTGGTTAATGCTCAAAGCCCGTCGGGTTCATGAGCCGGGTGGCGGTGTGCCGGCTTGCGCCGGTGCCAGAACTTTCGCCTGCCACGTTCTTCGCAAATATGCCGACGGTACATATCGGAACCTCGGGTTGGCATTATGGGCACTGGCGTGGCCCTTTCTATCCTACCGACCTAGCCGCCAGCAGAATGCTGCGTTGGTACGCCGAGCGCTTGGATACGGTTGAAATCAACAACAGTTTTTACAGGCTCCCCAGCGACGATGCGCTGGCGGCCTGGGTTTCGGAAACTCCTGCGGATTTTTGCTTTGCTGTCAAGGCCAGCCGTTATATCACCCATCGTAAGAGGCTGCGCGACCCCGAAAACCCGGTTGCGAATTTCCTGCCGCGAATTCAGAAACTAGGGAAAAAACTGGGGCCGATTCTGTTCCAATTACCGCCACGTTGGGGAGTCAACCTCGAACGGCTCAACGAGTTCCTCCGAGTATTACCCAAGCGAAATCGTTACGCTTTCGAATTTCGGGATCCCAGTTGGAGCACCCCTGCTGTTTATCAGTTGCTCCGCCGTTATAACGCGGCTTTTTGCATTTTCGAAATTGCTGGATGGCAATCTCCCATCGAGGTCACCGCCGACTTCACCTATGTGAGGCTCCACGGTCCGGGGGAAAAAGCGTATCAAGGCGACTACACGAAAGCCCGGCTCCGTAACTGGGCAAGGAAGATCGAGGCATGGCAGAGGGAATTGCAGGGCATCTACGTCTACTTCGACAATGACCAGGCAGGGTTTGCCGCGAAGAATGCATTAGAACTCAAGCGGCTCGTCTTGGGTAAATAATTCCTTCTCCTGGGGTGCTTTCACCTCGATACGTCCTCTCGTTACTGCTGAACGTTCCCCGTTTGGCCGCGAATTGCGCACATAGGAGATTCTGGGCAAAGTCCCTTTCCACCCTTTCAAGGCTCTCGAAGAGGATCGCGCTTCTGCCGAGTGGACGGGAGTTCGAGCATCCGCGCGTACCCCGGGCGTGTCCGGTGCGTCAAGGTCGGTCCCCGCCAGGTTTGGATATCCTACTTCGTCTCATAGAGTTACAGCGTGGTTACGTCGCGGACCAGGTCGCCAGGGGCCACAATGCTTCAAGAATGAGGCAACGAAACCAGCTTTTCTGCTCTCAAAATGGTGTAGTAGTCGGCGGGAGAAGGATCTCGGATGGCCACTGCTGCTGAACCGTACTTAACTGGGCTCACGCGCGCTGGATGCACCAAACGGCTAAATGCTCTGACAGCCACGCTGTGTGGCATCCTTCCGGCAGTTGTCCTCGTGTGGATTCGCCCAGCGAGAGGCTCGGTACTGCTACTCAGTTTCTTGCTTGGGCTTGTCTGGGCGAATGGCTTCGAGTACGTGTATCACCGGTCGTTGCTGCACCGGCCGAAATGTTCGCTCGGCAAGGGTCATCTGCTGCACCATGCGACTGTAGGCACTCCATGCGAGCCTGACCACGTCACCTTTGGGGCATCGCCGCTCTCGGTCGCACTCGTATTCGTCGTCAATGGAATTCCAGTTGTCCTAGTCGATATCGTGCTTCGCCTGGGGATCGCGGCCGGGATCTTGATTGCCTTCAGCATTTATTTCATTGCCCTCGAGGAAATGCATTGGCGGATACACCTTGGCGGTTGGTTGCCACCGGGTTTACGCACTGCGCGCGAATACCATTTGGCACATCACAATACCCCCGATGCGCGGTTCAATGTTTTCCTCCCCTTGTTCGATCTTCTCCTCGGAAACTTAGGATCGGATGCGCCGCTCTGCAAACGCTCCAGTAAAAGTCGACTGTCGGCGTTGTTGCGATCCGCCGCCGAGATAACTCTCGCGTATGTTTGCGTAATCGCACTTTCCATTCTTTTCCGATATTCATTTTCGACTCTGGGCACTCGAGGCCTGGATAGCGGCTCAGGTCGGGTGAATGTCCGCTCAAGTTAAAGTGAACCTTAGCGCGAGAGTGTGCTCGAGTCCGCCTAGACAAGTGGTGCGCGAACCCGCCGTGTGGGCTTGATTTAGCTGCTCAGTCTCCATGTGTCCCTCTCCAAGCATCAATCCCATGACAGGTGCAATACATGTCGTCGAGCCCAATTCTGTTGCTGCTCAGCTTTTCGACAGTGAGCACTGCATCCAGCATCCCACTAATCTCCGATTCGCAGGAGCGTTTTGGTTACCCTATGTACCACTGTAACGTTCACTGAATGCGAGACTGCGAATAACCTGAAGCCAGCTAAGCCAATTCGTCTAGAAGTTGCGAAACCGAGATTTACGGCCAGGATGCTGTGGATTTATGAAAATGGCAGACTAATATTGTGACACTGAACCACGCTTCAAGTGAAGACAGGCGCCGATGGAAGCGTTACTTGTTGAACGCGTCCATTCGGCTCGTAACGGACACGGCTGTAATAGATGGTCGCGGCATTAGGGTGAGCGAAGGCGGCATCAGCCTGTTTGCCGCCGCAAATCTCGCTGTGGGAACTCAGATCAAAGTTGAATTCACGACCCCACCTTCCAAGAAGCTACTTTCAGTTCGTGGAGCCGTTCGCTACCGGGCCGTCTACCTATACGGAGTCGAGTTTCTCGCCGAGGACTTCAAAGATCAGCAACAGATCGCTCACTTAGGCAATCTGTTCCGTACCAAACAGGTTCATTTCTGAAGGACTCGTCTGCTCTGCGGACCGCCGTCGATGATGTGATCTGCGAGGCCGAGTACTTAGCGCGCGTCGTGGACCACCACACGCGGGAGAAGTCTGATAGGGTGCGGTTACTTTAGAACACCAACGGCTTCGGCCTTTCCGCACCTTCTGCTCCAGTCACGGCCACTGTAGGATGGGAGTTTCTCAGGGAGGTTCTTATGCATCGTCTTCTGATAATTTTTCTCACCTTGCTGTTGCTGGCGTCCTTCGGTTGCTCGAAATCCGGCGACCAGCAGTCCGACTCGAGCGTGGCGCCGAGTTTCTTTCGCAGCAAGCAATCCACGCTATCCGCTGGTATCACATTAACGGTGCGGTTGGGCCAGGCCGTGGGCTCGAGGATCAGCAATAGTGGCGACAACTTTAGGGCCAGTGTGGCTGAGCCTGTCGAGATGGATGGCAAAGTCCTGATACCTGCCGGGTCGGCGGCGGTGGGCCATGTCATCGAAGCAGCGCCTGAGGGGCGTTTCAAAGGCGGAGCCAGACTTCGCCTGACCCTGGACTCAGTGACTGTGAATGGAACCAATTACGATCTGCAGACGAGTTCTGTTACGCGAAACCTGAAGGGCAAAGGCAAACGTACAGCGGTCATGATCGGCGGCGGCGCAGGAGCCGGTGCCCTGATTGGTGGACTGGCTGGGGGCGGCAAGGGCGCATTAATCGGAGCGGCCTTGGGAGCAGGCGCTGGGACTGCGGGAGCTGCATATACCGGAAACAAGAACATTGTTCTGCCCGCGGAGTCGGCACTCAGTTTCAGGCTGGTTCAGCCCGTGACTGTGAAGATGTAGAACCACTTTCATGAATGCTCTCGCACGCAACAGAGCCACCAGGAAAAACCCAAACCCAATGCCTTGGCCAGCCTTCCGGGAAGTCTCAGGCGAGAATCACGTTCGGACTTGGGGCGGAAGATACACGATGGACGCAAAACAAATCTACGCAGCCCGTTTTTTCACGTCATAGCGGTCACAGACACGGTTTGCGACCTCCCAAACGTCATCGAACTCGCTCATTTTCGGCACCACAATGCGCATCGTCAGCTCGCGAATCAAGGCTTCTAATTCCTGCTCGAATTGTGCCAATGGAGACATTGGGCACCGTACTTTGGGTTAGATGCAGGCATTATGGAAATGTTGCACTTGGCATAGGGTTGTATTCACTCGCCTAGCCGATTCCAAGTTCCGCAGTCATCCGGCCAGTAACCCTTTCGTAACTGCCAGCCTACCCCTTTTTCGTTGCACTTTAACATTCCTGAAATATCTTCGAACTATCATCACAGGAGGTATCGGGGCTGCGGAGATGAGTTCACCGCGAGTATCGAAATTTGCGCTTCCGCTCCAGGTAGCAGCAGTTTGCTATAGGCGCAGAGGCCCGTCGATTGAATTTCTGCTAGTGAACACAAATGGCGGCAGCAAGTGGACCTTTCCCAAAGGCACACCCGAGGCTCGCCTCTCTCACAGCCAGGCTGCCGAACGCGAGGCCCTCGAAGAAGCCGGAGCCGTGGGCATCATCGAACCCCGCCATTTCCATCTCTACCTTCACTCCAAGGGCGTCTTCTGGCAGCCGAAAGGGGTGCAGGAGTACGTCGTCAAGGCGTTCCTCATGGAAGTGCACCAGACTCGCCGCCCCGGCGAGGCGATGCGCAACCCGACCTGGTTAAGCGCAGAAGAGGCTCCCAAGGTGCTGGCCAAGGATCGCGAAGTGAAGTACGCTCGAGAACTCCAGAGTGTCATCGACCGTGCCTTGGAACGCCTCCGTCCCGAAAAGGCCCTCGTGGCAACATATGTCCAGCCAAGAAATGGCCGCATAGTAATTCCTTCCTAGAACAAGACCTCGCCTTCTGCCGTCCACCACGCTAATTCCCAAGAGTTCGGCTCTCATGAGACGATGAACAAAATGCCATGATCCAGTTGTCGGGCGCTGGAAAGCGCTACGGTCACAAGCTGCTGTTTGAGAATGTGGATTGGCTGATCACGCCCCATGACCGCCTCGGTTTGGTGGGCGCGAACGGCGCCGGCAAATCTACGTTGATGAAAATCCTTGCTGGACTGGAGACGCTTGACTACGGCTCGATTACCATGGCCAAAGGCATCTCGGCGGGTTATCTTCCACAGGATGGACTTACATTGTCGGGGCGCTCGGTTTTCGCCGAGTGCACGTCGGTTTTTGCCGAACTGCGCGCCATCGAGCAGGAACTGGAGGACTTGACCCGGCAGATTTCGGAACTGGACCACGCCGGGGCAGCGTACGCCCAGGTTGCCGACCGCCTTCACCGGCTGGAACACGAATTTCGCACTCGCGATGGCTATGCCATCGAAGCGCAGGTGGGGATAGTCCTCTCCGGGCTCGGGTTCCGTAAGCAGGAATGGAGCCGCCGCACAGAAGAATTCTCAGGCGGATGGCAGATGCGGATCGCACTCGCCAAACTCCTGCTGCAACAACCGAACCTCCTGCTGCTGGACGAACCCACGAACCATCTTGATCTCGAAGCCCGGAACTGGTTGGAAGACTATCTCGGGAATTATCCACACGCCTTCGTGGTGATTTCGCATGACCGCTATTTTCTCGACGTGAGCGTCAGCAAGATCGTCGAAATCTGGAACAAGCAGCTTTATTTCTACCCTGGCAATTACGACAAGTACATCGAGCAGAAGACGCAGCGGCGCGAGCAACTCCAGGCTGCCTGGCGAAACCAGCGTGAACGCATCGAACGGCTTGAGATTTTCATTAACCGCTTTCGCTATCAGGCGACGAAAGCCAAGCAGGTACAGAGCCGCGTCAAGGAACTGGAAAAGATGGATCGCATCGAGTTGCCAGCGGAAGAGCAGACAATCCACTTTTCCTTCCCGCAGCCGAAACCTAGTGGGCGGATAGTGGCGGAGTTCGCAGGTGTGGCGAAGAGCTATGGCCAGAAAGAAGTGTTTCGCAACGTGAGTTTCATGATCGAGCGCGGCGATCGGATTGCCTTGGTGGGAGTGAACGGCGCCGGGAAATCCACGCTCATTAAGCTGCTAGCGGGTAATGAACCGTTAACGCAAGGCGAATACCGGCTGGGGCACAATGTCCAGGTCGATTATTTTGCGCAGGACCAATACAAGGAGCTCGACCAGGATGCGCGGATTCTCGACGATATCGGAGCGCTTTCCCCGCAGTCGACCCAAACCGAACTACGCAATCTGCTGGGTTGTTTCTTATTTTCAGCCGACGATGTGTTCAAGAGAATCGGCGTGCTCTCGGGCGGTGAGCGCAGTCGCTATGCCCTGCTGCGAATGCTGCTGCATCCTGCCAACTTTCTATTGCTCGACGAGCCCACCAATCACCTGGACATGCGCGCCAAGGGCGTCCTGTTAAACGCGCTCTCGGAATATACCGGCACCGTACTTTTCGTTTCGCACGATCGCTACTTCATCGACCGGTTGGCCACGCGAGTATTTGAAATCGGCGACGGGCGAGTGGAGGTCTATCCCGGAAATTACGAGGATTATCTTTGGCGGAAACAGGGCGGGGCGGCAGCATTGTCCCAGGCAATGGCGCAAAATTCGAACTCGGCACAGTCCAAAGCACAGCCTGTAAATGGAAATCAGCGTTCTGCCGGTGAAAATACCGCGGCCATCAGGCCCAAACGTCTGAATCCCATCAAACGCAAGCAGATGGAAGAGGAGGTACAGGAGTTGGAAGAAGAAATCAGCCGCGTGGAAGGCGCAATCGCCCAGCGCGAAGCTTCACTCCATACATTTGTTAGCGGGGAAGAGACTCAGCGTTTGACTCGGGAACTCGACGAAAACCGGACGGAATTACGAGCGCTAATAGCTGAGTGGGAGGAGCTATCGCAAGCGCTCGAGGCAGCCGATTAGCCGAAATTCCGATCCAGAACGGCGCCCCCACCGCGCCGGGACACGCTCTTCCGTAATCTCCCAGATTACATACTCCCGTGCGATAGTCACTGTGGCCAATGGCCCATAGACACCCGCGTGCTCTGGAAGCTCGCACGGACTAAGGAAGGTCGGAATCCATGTTTCAATCGGCAGACAACGCTCAGAAATCGGCCCCCCAATTTTCGTCAACCCCGAACAATCAAACTCCGGTCAAGACCGTGGGCGCGCCCATGGAGCAGGCCATGATCGGCCGCTCGCTCACGATCAAAGGTGACGTCAGCGGTTCCGAGTCGCTGTACATTGACGGTCGCATCGAAGGCAGCATCAGTATCCCCGAAAGTCGCGTCACGGTTGGACGAAATGGGATCGTGGCTGCCAATATCACCGCCCGGGAAGTCGTGGTCATGGGCAAGGTGAACGGGAACATCCAGTGCAGCGATCGCCTGGATATCCGCAGCGAAGGCTCCCTAACCGGTGACGTGACCACGCAGCGCATCAGCGTTGAAGACGGGGCCGTGCTCAAGGGCAGCGTGCAGGTACGCTCGGTGGAAACCAAGCATGACAAAACCCAAAACCAAGTACATGTCTACACCAAGCTTTCCGAGTCAGCGAAAGCCAACGAGCCGACCAAGGCCAGCGAGCAGCAAAAATCCGCAGCAGCAGCCACGACCCACGTCTAATTTTCCCTCCGGCTATGGTCAGGGCGAGGGCACGCCAAAAATGGGTGCCCTTATCCTTTTTCTTGCGGCTTAAGTTCCAGCGCGGCAGAGTTCATACAGTATCGCAGGCCGGTGGGCGCTGGTCCGTCCTCGAAGACGTGTCCGAGGTGTGCGTTGCAGCGGGAGCAACGGACTTCGGTCCGAGTCATTCCGTGACTGACGTCGCTGTGCTCGTCAATACTCTCTGGATTCACTGCTGAGCAGAAACTGGGCCAACCCGTACCTGAGTCGAACTTTTTATCGGAACTGAACAGCGGCTGGCCACAGCAGACACACTGGTAAACGCCGGCGTCTTTCGTTTTCCAATACTTGCCTGTAAATGCGCGCTCCGTTCCCGCCGCACGCGTCACTTGGTACTGCTCGGGCGACAACTGCTTCCGCCATTCCTGTTCCGTTTTGACGATCTTTTCCGACATAGCCGTCCCTCGCTGATTGGATGCTCGAGTCTATTGAAAGTGACAACCGCGAGATCGCTCCTCACACGTCGATCACCATCTGATCCAGACGCGTGGGATAAGTGTTCATAATCTCGCCCTTATCCTTTCGGACAACCACCGTATCCGAATGACGGAAACCTCCCCAGTCCGGGTCATAGACCCCGGGTTCGCAACTGAAGGTCATTCCTTCCTTGAGGACGGTCTTATCCCCCTCCGCAATCCAGGGCGACTCGTGTCCTTCGAGTCCGATGCCGTGGCCAGTCCGATGTTTGAGAAATTTCTCAAACCCGGCTTTGCGAATCTGGTCAAGGGATTTCTTGTCCACATCCTGGGCAATGGCGCCTTCTTTC
>QIAR01000140.1 GCA_003225595.1 Acidobacteriota bacterium
GGATGAGCCGAAACGGAATTATTGATGACCAGATAATATCTGCCCGCACCAGCGGGAAAGTGCATGCTCAGCGTGCCGTGATTTAGCCGGCCACTGCTGTATAAGGCGGCTGAGGCACGATGATTTCTCCAGGCCAGGAAATTCTTTTCGTCGAGCAGCAAAACCTCTACAGCACCTTTTGGCCCGGCAGTGACACCGAAACTGCCATCAACCCTGGCATCCCTGCATCCCGCAGGAAACACGAAAGCGTAAGAAGCGAACTCTTTGGGTTTGACCGTGAAACTCGCTGCAAGAATGGGCTGGGTTACTTGAACAGATCTATAAGCCGATGAAGTGCTGGTTCCGGCGCTATTGTTTAGGCGGGCCGCCACGGACCAAGCAACCCAAATACCAACCAGCCCAATAAATCCAATGATCAGAATCTTTCGGATCTGCCGCTCTTGTGTGTCGGTATCAGTAGAAATGGAGGGCGCGGTATCGATTGCGAGTTTGTTGCCGCACTTCGGGCAGGAGTGAGCATAATCAGGCAACTCCGAGCCGCAG
>QIAR01000141.1 GCA_003225595.1 Acidobacteriota bacterium
TTAGCGAGGAGAGTGGGTGTCAATCCCGCGAAACCCGCAGCGTCATACCACAATAGCAGTGGCCACCGCTTCGCGGTGGTTGTACGAGCCTGAAACTCGATAATGTCCCCGCATTCTCCACAATAGAAATGTCCCCGGTTGTAGTTCACCAGGCCCAGGAAAAAGCCGGTGTTTTCATTTGCTGCCAGCCTTGTCGCCAAGGATGATGGCTGGCCGGAGCCAACTTGCACTGACTGACCGAAAATGGTGTGATCCAGCTGCTATTGTCGCCTTTCCAGGACCGGGAAAGGACAAGCCCGCGCTCGAACTCTGATTCAAACCGGCCATCGACCTACGCCGAATAAGTCCAACAAAAGACGCACCACTTCGTACACTTATATACATACATATAAGCATTGACAAAATGTGTCACGTGGAACACTTGTACAAATCGTCGTCATGTTCCACGTGGAACGTATTTGATTTTGCACGCCACGCAGACAGGCCACGCCGGGCCCCCTTCGTTCTTTGAAGGGTGGGATTCGACGGTCGTCTCCTGCTGGCGCACCTCGGCTTGCAGCGACGGATTAAAGATGGTGTGATCGTTAGCAGTGACGGCTACCGACACACATCGCGCAATCGACGCGGTCTGGAGGATCGAGTCGCCGAGGCTCATCGCCGGTCTGCTGCCGATCGTGCGCGATGTTGGCGTTGCCGAGGACCTCGCACAGGACGCTCTGGTCGCAGCGCTCGAGCAGTCTTTTTACAAGACAGCCTCGGCCGGCTCGGGGACTTCAGCTTCCGTCTCATCGCTCTCCACAGACACGAGCACATGCGTCCGTGCGACCAGCATGTAGATGGACGGCACCACGAACAGGGTAAAGAGAGTTCCGATGATCATGCCGCTGACCAGCATTATTCCGATGCTGTTACGTGCACCGGCTCCAGGCCCCGTGGCGAAGACGAGCGGTAAGTGGCCGAAGACGGTAGCCGCGGTGGTCATCAGGATCGGGCGCAGTCGCGTGCCGGCCGCCTCGTTGATCGCGTTGAGCTTGTCCCTTCCTATCTCTTGCAGGTGGTTGGCGAACTGAACAATGAGGATTCCGTTCTTCGATATCAGACCGACGAGCGTGATCAGTCCTACCTGGCTGTAGATGTTAAGGGTCGTAAATCCCAGAAACGAGAACGTCAGTGCCCCGGAAATGGCCAGCGGCACCGAGCCCGCAAGGATGATGAACGGGTCGCGGAAGCTCTCAAACTGTGCCGCCAGAACCAGATAAATCAAAACTCCCGAGAGCAGGAAAGTGCCAAGGAACTTGCTGCCCTCCACCCGCAGCTGGCGTGACTCGCCCGCGTAGTCCACAGTGAAGCCTTGCGGCAGGATTATCTTGGCCTGATCTTCCAGGAATGTCAGGGCCTTGTCGAGCGGCACGGGAGGCGGAATCACGCCCTGAATGCGCACGGCGTTGAGCTGCTGAAATTTGCTCAGCGAACGCGGCTCGGTCGTCGTCTTCAGGCTGGCAAAAGTTGAGAGAGGCACGAGTTTGTCACTGGATCCCTTGACGTAGATGTGCTCCAGCTGATCGGGCGTCAAACGCTCCACTCGTTTTACCTGCGGAATCACTTTGTAGCTCCGGCCCTGGATGCTGAAGCGGTTGACATAGTTTCCGCCAAGAAGCGTAGAGAGATCCTGCCCTGCCTGGCTCAGGTCAACTCCCTGAGAACGGAGTTTGTCACGATCAAAAACCACCTCGGTTTGCGGCTGATCGAACTTCATGTCAACGTCGGCGAAGATGAACATCCCGCTCGCCATTGCCTTCTGTACCAGTTGATTCGCAAGCTCGGCGAGTTGCTGTGGCTCCGCCGCCGACGCGATCACAAAATCGACGGGGAAATTTCCGCCGCCGGGCAGTGCAGGTGGGGTCAAGGGAATCACACGGATGCCCGGAATCTTTGACAACGGGCCGGTGGACTCGACCAGAAGCTGCTGTGCTGTTTTCTTCCGTTGGCTCCACGGTTTAGTAACCATGCCCCCGAACCCGCCACTCGGACTCGTGATCTGGAAGATGCTGTCGCTCTCAGGGAAGCCGCGATACACGTCGTAAACTTGCTGCGTGAACAGGTTGGTCTGATCGATCGTAGCGTTCGCCGAGGACTGAATGACTCCGAAGACCACTCCCTGGTCCTCGGCTGGCGCCAGCTCCCGCTGCGAGAATATGTAAAACGGAACGATTAACAGCAAGACAATCGCCCACACAGTGAGGACAACCGGCCTGTAGCGCAGTGTTCCGGAGAGGGTCCGAGTGTAAGCGTTACGAACGCTGTCGAACCGGCGGTTGATCCAGCCGGCGAAACTGCGCTCGGTATCTCCCGCGCGCAGAAGCTTTGACCCCATCATAGGCGACAGCGTCAGCGCCACCACCCCGGAGACGATCACAGCGCCGGCAAGGGTGAACGCGAACTCGCGGAACAGAGCGCCTGTCAATCCGCCCTGAATGGCGACGGGTGTGTACACTGCCGCCAGCGTGATGGTCATGGCGATGATCGGCCCCACCAGTTCACGGGCAGCATCTATGGCCGCGCGGAAGGGCGGCTTGCCGAGGTGAAGGTGACGCTCAACGTTTTCCACCATCACGATGGCATCGTCCACCACCAGGCCGACCGAGAGCACAATTGCGAGCAAAGTCAGCAGGTTGATAGTGAAACCCGCTACCAGCATCAGGAAGACGGCGCCAATCAGCGAGATCGGGATGGCGACGACCGGAATGAGCACCGAACGGAATGAGCCGAGGAAGAGAAAGATAACGAAGACGACAATAAGTAGCGTTTCGGCCAGCGTGTGGAGCACTTCGTTGATGGCGTCCTGAATGTACGCGGTCGCGTCGTACGGAACGCCGAGCTTCATTCCCGCTGGCAGTTGGGCCTGGATTCCAGGAAGGGCCGCGCGCACGTTACGAATAACTTCTAGCGAGTTTGCCGTGGGCAACACCCAGATGCCCATGAATGTCGCGGTCTCTCCGTTGAAGCGCACATCCTGGTCATAGTTCTCGGCGCCGAGCACGACGTCGGCGATCTCACCCAGCCGTACGACTACGCCGTTTTGTTCCTTGACCACAAGCTGGCGGAATTCTTCCGCAGTCCGTAGATCGGTGTTGGCAACCAGGTTTACCGAAACCATGGAGCCCTTTGTGCTCCCCAGCGCGGAAAGATAGTTGTTGCGCGCTAGCGCATCGTGCACGGCGGAAGGAGACACACCGCGTGCCGCCATCTGATCCGGCTTGAGCCATATCCGCATGGCGAAGGTGCGGTTTCCGAGGATATCGGCACGCTGCACACCACTGACCGCGCTCAGCTTGGGCTGCACAACACGGGTCAAATAATCAGTAATCTGGTTTTGATCGAGGTCGGCGGATGAGAAGCCCAGGTACATCGACGCAAACTGTGTATCCGCCGTCTGCAAATCAATGATCGGCGCTTCAGCTTCGGGAGGCAGGTCATTGCGAACCTGAGCTACTTTTGACTGAATCTGAGTGAGCGCCGCGTTGGTGTCATAGTTGAGCTTCAGGTGCACGGTGATCGTGCTCATGCCCTGCGCGCTCGTTGACTCCATGTAGTCAATCCCGTCGGCGCTGGCAATCACACGTTCCAGCGGCGTGGTGATAAACCCGCGAACCAGGTCGGCGTTGGCTCCCACGTACACCGTTGAGACCTGCACCACCGCGATGTCGCTGCGCGGATACTGGCGTACGCTCAGCGAACGAACGGCCTGCAGGCCCGCGATCAGGATCGCCAGGTTGACGACGATCGCAAGAACTGGCCGCTTAATGAACAGATCCGTTAACTTCATTAGCTGTCCTCAGGCTTGGGCTTCGGATTGTTTGGCGGTTGTACCTTGTTATTGACCTGGACCGCAGCGCCGTTGCGCAGCTTGAACACTCCCGACGTCACAACTTCATCCCCCGGGTTGACGCCAGAGACGACCGCTACCTGGTCGCCGCGCGAACCCTCCACCTTCACGACCTGCTGGCGCACTCCGCGATAGGTCTTGCCCTTGGGGTCGGTAAGATTTGTGACAACAAAAACCGAATCACCGTACGGAGCGTAGTTGATTGCGGACGCGGGCAGAGCGATCGCTTGACGGCTCGCACCTAGTGTCACCTGCACCTGAACAAACATGCCGGGGCGCAATTTGCCGTTGGGATTAGAAAGGGTCGCCTGCACCTGAATGTTCCGGGTCGCTTCGTTTATGACTGAGTCAACGGCCGTGACGCGGCCAGTGAACTCGGCGCCGGGCAGGTCGTCGCTCGTGACCCGCAACGTGCGGCCGCCCCGTACCTGTGCAGAGGTCTGCTGTGGAACTCCGAAGTTCACGTAAATCGGATTCAGCGACTGCAGAGGAACTATGGCCTGGCCGGCCGCCAGGTACTGCCCCAGGTTGACCTGGCGTATGCCCAAGATTCCTGAAAATGGCGCACGGATCGTCTTCCGCTCAATCGTGGCACGAATCTCTCCCACCTGCGCTTCCGTCGCCTTTTGCTGGGCGCTGGTGTTGTCGTACTCTGTCCGGGCGAGGACTCCTTGCTTTACCAGCTCCTGCGCCCGACCGAAATTGATGCGAGCCAGATCGCGCTGGGCCTCGGCGGCCGCCAACTGAGCCCGCTCCTGCCGGGTGTCAAGCTCGACAAGTACGTCTCCTGCGTGAACCGGCTTGCCGGACTCAAAGGTGATCCGGGCCACGGTGCCAGGGAGGTCCGCGCCCACGGTCACGCCTTGTATGGCCGTCGCCGTGCCGATTACGTTCAGGGTCGACGGCCATGTTTCACGCTGGGCGACAGTCGTCGTGACAGCTTCCGGCGGCGGCTGGAAATTCGCGTTCTGTGCGCCCGCGGCCTGAATCTGCCGGAACTTCACAAATCCGAGGCCCGCCAGGAGTGCTGCCATCACGGCCAGCATCACTATCATCCGTTTCGCCATGAGTCCCTCTTGTGTCGTGAGCAAGCGCAATTGGACTGACAATTGGATGTCAGAGTGCCCGGACAGGCTCCAAAAATTGATCTGCACCTCGGCGATGTGGCGATGTCGGCGCTTCTGGATCTGGGTCGGACTTGTGCACGGCTCTGCCCACAATTCACGACAAACTAGCAGCAAGCGATCACTTCCGGATTGGCGACTAACCGCCCGTGATCATTTTGTAGCTCGTTCCTGACTACTCCTGACCCTTGTTTGTTCTTCGTCAAGTTTTTCCGCTGCGAGCAGCCCGAGCTTCTTAAGCGATCCGTAGAGCTGTTCCATCTCCTTTTCGGACAGTGCTGACATGAGTGCCTCAAGGTCCTTTGCATGCTGCTCGAAGCACGATGCCGCCAGCCGCTTACCTTCCACCGTGAGTTCCACGACCCGCGCCCGTCGATCACTTGGGCTCGCCTTGCGTACAACCAGCCCGAGTTTCTCGAGACGGTCGACTGCGGCGGTCATCGAGCCGCTGGCTAGCAGCACCTTCTCCTGAATTTGCGAGATCGTGAGCGGACCTTTGTGCAAGAGAGCTTCTAGCGCCGCGAAATCCGTGAGGCCGAGCCCCGCGTTGGCGATACTCTGCTCAGCCAGGAGGCTTAGCACACGATAGCTCCTCGTAATCACCAGCCAGAGCCGAGGCGCTGTGATGCGATCGCTCTTTTTCATCATGTTTTCCCAATCAGGCGGCTTGGGGCCGGGCCTTGATCCTGTCGTTCGCGCGCGAAGACAACAGGCGATCGACGGAAGCTGCTCCTGCGCCGCGAATCATCAGAAAGGTCGTAACCGCTAGCACGAGGAGGTGGAACTCATAACCTTCTCCCTTCTGTGCCCCCGTCCAGTTCATAAAGAAGCCGAATTGACGATGAACCATCGCGACGGCCACGACCATGTTGGAAAAGATTCCAAAGGATGCAACGCGAGTGAGCAGTCCGAAGATAAGACCCAATCCGCCGAAGAATTCCGCGGCAATGGCCAGAAATGCGAATACGGCCGGAATGTGCATGGCTCCCGTGAAGAAGCCCATCGTGCCGGTGAAGCCGTATCCACCGAACCTCCCCAGCATCTTCTGGGCGCCGTGCGCGAAGAAGATCACTCCGAGCACCAATCGAAGAATAGTTGTTGAAGCGTCGTTGTCAGTGGTAATCAGTTTACGAATCATAAAAATTCCCTCCGTAGCAAGCTCGCTGCCCAAGTTGAGACAGACAGTAAATTAAGATGAATATCCTTAATTAAAGATTCTTTTTATCGAGATAATTGGGGCCATATTTAATGGTGGAACGTGCTTGAGAGGCAAGGTCTACAATCCCAACCTGCGAACCGGTGGCTGAATGATCGGCAATCCAGGCTTGTGTCCGAACCGTTCGCGATGGCGCGTCAAATCGGTGCGAAGCCCGTTTTTCAGGATGTGGCCACAGCGCTGGGGAACGGAGGCAGCTGACCAGTCCCGGGAATGGCGGCACGGCCCCATGATGACCAGCTCACGAGAGTAACAGCCCAAGTACCGGCCCGCTTTCGCAATATCCATAGATGGCTGCCGAGGGCTTGTCTAGGAGTGGGAT
>QIAR01000142.1 GCA_003225595.1 Acidobacteriota bacterium
GCAGTAGGCCGCCGCGGGCCAGTAAGCCTAATGTGGCTACCGTAGCGTATAGGTTCAGTCCGGCCGCGAAGCTAGTCGCAACCAACAGTGCCAATAGCTCGTTGGCCGAGACTTTCACACCTTCCAGCATACAGGAAGCGAAAATGGCACGACGTGCAGCGCCGGACCGAAGAGTTCTAACAGGCTTGGCGTTTGTGCTGCAAAAGCAAAAAGGGCCGCCGACTGGCGACCCTGGTCCTTGGCTAGCCCGCCTTACAGGGTGGACTCAATCTCGAATCCCCAGGCTTCCAGAAGAGGCTCAGGGATGTACTTGGAATTCTTGTTACGGCGCGCCCATTCCCGCAGTCGAGTAGACCGCAAATACTGGTCGGGGGACAGCTTATACTCGCGCACCACTTGTTCGAATTCAGTAACCGTAGGGGTAATGGGCCCGATGGGCTCGGGCTTGCCCCAGTTCGGATTTCCACGTCGTCTGGCCATGAAAAAGACGCCCCTTACCTTGAAATGAATTCCCGTATTAGGAACTTCTAAAACTCTTAGATTCGCCTGAAGCTGTCGGGGATTCACGCTAAAAGCAACCGCTCGACAGAAAAAAGAGGCCCAACTGACAGACCTATGGCCTATCGGAAGCTCGTGATTCTATTGCGATTCCGCCCCTAAAGTCAATAGAATTCTACCCCTTCCCGAGCACCGAAAGGCTCGGCTATAAGTCATTGAAAATACGACATCGAAGACTGGCACGTGAGTTAAACTACTCCATAATGGGCTCGTTCTAAACGACCTCATGCCGGGAGGCACTTGCGATTCTTAAGTACCGAGGTTTTGGTGCTGATGTTGCAGGCTCAAGACTTACGGCCTGACACTCTCCGCCTTATGGCGAATGAGCCAGGCCAGGATTACTCCGGTAATCGCCGAATGTGTGAGTTCCATTGACCGATTGGGTCCACCTCCGTAGAGTGCGCATATGGGTCTGAAGTCTCTGGTGCTGTGTTCGGATGAGAAGATCGTGCGTGTTCTGCGCCGCGTTCTCAGTGATTTGGAAGTTGGAGTTGAACAGTGTGCCGAGGCAGATGCTGCCATCCGCAAGCTCACCCGCGAAAGATTTGAAGCCGTTGTTGTTGACTGTGCCGATCAGGAAGTGGCCATCCGGGTTTTCAAGAGCGTGCGGACTGCGCCTTGTAACAAGAGGGCCATTGCCGTAGCCATCGTTGACGGGCAGACGGGGTTACGGAGCGCCTTCGACATGGGGGCGCACTTTGTCCTCTATAAACCGATTTCTACGGAACGTTGGAAGGCGAGTTTTCGCGCAGCCCGCGCCTTGATGAAACGCGAGCGCCGCCACAATTCCCGCATACCCATTCAAATGCCCGTTCTCTTCAGCGCCGTCGGTCAGCGCGCAACCTCTATCGACTTAAGCGAGGGAGGAATGGCGGTACAGTGCCCCCGAAGCCCGAAGGAGTCAGGCCCTATGCGCCTCAGCTTCACACTTCCGGGCTCGAGCGACGCTCTCGAACTCTATGGCGAGATCGCTTGGCAGACTGCCAGCGGACAAATCGGCATCCGATTCATCGACTTGTCTACCGAGATGCTCCGGCAATTGAAGACATGGATCAACGACAATGCCCCTGAAGGGGAGAAGGATGATCCACCCGTCAGCTGTCGACTGACTGACCTCAGCTTGGGTGGATGCTATGTGGAGCTAAGCTCGCCATTTCCGGTGCGCACACGCATCGTGCTGTCGACGCGTGTGGACGACCTCGAAGTGCGTGCGGACGGCCTCGTGCGCCTCATGCATCCTGAGACCGGGATGGGAGTCGAATTTAGACGGGGGACGGCGCAGCAACGCGTGTCGCTGGAGAAATTTCTTCATGCCTTAATGAAAAACCAGGGCGCGCTTCCCGAACTCCTGGTTGAGCCCGAGGGTTTGGAATCCGATGTCGGCCAGACGGGCGCGGCGGCGAAGCTCGCGCAAGAAGTACACGACCCCCTCCTGGATCTCTTCAAAAAGAAAGCCGAGCTTGCAACCGAGGCTTTCCTGGGCGAACTGCGCAAGCAACGTCGCTCACAATCGCTGGACCCTACCGAGATCGTTATCGAATTTTAACCTCCCAAAAGACCATTCTTATCTCTCAATTTTCAATGTCGGCGAGCGGTTGGCCTTCTGAACAGGGATGTGAGGTCAAGTCCAACCGTGACCGTGGCCGCGTCCTGGTCGAGCTTAATGCTGTGACTATAGCCAGGCTCGAGATAGAAGAAACGCGAAGGCTGGATTCTTAGCCATGCGGAGTAACCACGATCATGGGTCACCAGCGAAGCGTCGGGTGTCAGCGGCACACCCTGGACATTGTTGGGAGGCCTCTTGCCATAAATCTTCTGCGGGCCCGATGGTTCCAGCGCATAGTACGATCCGCCCACTTTGACACCTCGCATCACGGTGAAGTCTGCCCCGCCTTCGAGGTCCGCGATGAAGCCCAGGGTCTTAAAGAGTTGAGTGAGCCGGAAGGGCTGCGACAGGAGACGCGTATCCAGAATTCCATTTCCGATTCCGGCGTTCACAAATGGGGTGAACCTGTAAATCGGGCGGTCGAAATGATTGAACCAGTTGATCCCCGCCCTTCCAGTGCTGAAAGCGCCCGTTTCTCGAGCGGGTATGGAGACCGTGATTGCGGTCGAGTAGTTCACGACGGGATTGTCCGCGGTCAAACGTAAGTCCAAGTACGGATCGCCCAGTTCGTTGTCCCACTGATGCGTCTGGCCGGGTAACGTGGGGCGCACGAAGTAGACGGGGATGCCCACATCCATACCCACATGCTTATTGAAGTCATAGCCAATATTTGTGTCCAGAACGACAAATTGTCCCGAATCGCCAGTGCTGGCTCGAGCTTCTTCGTAGGCTGTGAATCCCTTGTAGTTGACATCGGTGGTTTGCGCCCAGAGACCGGTGGCACCCAGAACAATTAAGACGAAGATCGCGCTCAGAATCGGCAATCTGGATTGGCTCACATTTCGAAAGTCCATGCTTTCTCTCCGTTCTAAAAAGATGCTTTGGCGCGGCCTAATTTTCCCTTTGGCGGTGATGAAGGCCAAACAAGGAAAGCAGGAGGCCGGGTGGTGCGGCCCCCCGCATGAGATTCAACAGCCCTCACACTCTTCATTGAGGGTGATTCGCTTTAAGGGACTCCTTCTCCTCAATTTTTGTCTTGTGCTTGTCTTTTTTGTCCTTCTTGTGATGATCATTCTTCTTGCCGTGATTATCCTTCTTCCCGTGATTATCGTTGCGATGAGCATCACGGTCTTTGCCCACGTCGTGCCGCTCCAAGCGTGCTTCTCGCGGCATGAATCGCGATGGATTTTCTCTTACCTCCTCGCGCACTTCAGGGTGGTTCTTCAGGAACGAGCGCAGATCCTTATGTTTTTTGACGAACTCCGGATCGTTCACTAGCGCGGGGTTCTGCCGTAGCTCCTTCGCGATATCTTTGTGGTGGTCCAGGAACCGATCGAAGGTCTCGACCTCCCGGGTTGACAGGTCTGCTGGGCGGTTTTCCGTGCTCTCGAAACGTTGCTCACGCTGCATGAAATACCGCGGGGTTTCTCTAATCTCTTCGCGCACTCCCGGATGGCTGGCCAGGAAGGCGCGCAGATCAGGATGGTTTTCCACCCACTCCGGGTTATTGATCAGCGACGGATTTGCCTGCAACTGCTTGGCGATTTCCGGATGAGTATCCAGGAACCGGTCGAAGTTGGCGAGCTCCTGACGCGTAATATCCGGGTTCGGGTTCCCTGGGCGGTTTTCGGTGTTCTCGAAGCGTCGCTCGCGCTGCATGAAAAAGCGCGGGGTTTCCTGAATCTCTTCGCGCACCCCCGGATGGCTGGCCAGGAACGCCCGCAGATCAGGATGGTTTTCCACCCACTCCGGGTTGTTGATCAGCGAAGGGTTAGCCTGCAACTGCTTGGCGATCTCCGGATGAGTATCCAGGAACCGGTCGAAGTTGGCGAGTTCCTGACGCGTAATATCCGGGTTGGGGTTACCTGGGCGGTTTTCGTTGTTCTCGAAGCGTTGCTCCCGCTGCATGAAAAAGCGCGGGGTTTCCTGAATCTCTTCGCGCACTCCCGGATGGCTGGCCAGGAAGGCGCGCAGATCAGGATGGTTTTCCACCCACTCCGGGTTGTTGATCAACGAAGGGTTAGCCTGCAACTGCTTGGCGATCTCCGGATGAGTGTCCAGGAACCGGTCGAAGTTGGCGAGTTCCTGACGCGTAATATCCGGGTTGGGGTTACCTGGGCGGCTTTCGGAATTTTCAAACCGTCGCTCGCGCTCCATGAAGAAGCGCGGGGTTTCTTGAATCTCCTCACGCACTCCCGGATGGCTGGCCAGGAACGCCCGTAGGTCAGGATGGTTTTCCATCCACTCCGCGTTGTTGATCAGCGAGGGGTTGGCCTGCAACTGCTTGGCGATTTCCGGATGGGTGTCCAGGAACCGGTCAAAGTTGGCGAGTTCCTGACGCGTAATATCCGGGTTCGGAGTCTGCTGCGGGACCTGCTGGGCAACCACGGGCAAGCTACCCAAGCCGAGGCTTAAGCCCCATAAGAGGATGGCGCTATGTAAATGCTTGCGTAAATTTCCCATAGCTGTTCGACACCTCCTTGAGAAGTTGTCTTGAAGAACTGATATTCGGATGCGCACGATTGCGCCTTAGGTTAGGGAGGTCGGCAAGTTTGACCAGATTTTACAGGGCTGAACAGTGTGGAATACAGGCGAAGAACAGACCTTCTACATGGTTTACTGTAGGCGCAGCGGGTAAGGCGCCCAAGGAGTATTAAGCCGCGAGCAGCGCCACACCGCCTGCGACGAGCAGGGCAGCGAGCCAGCGCCGCCGATCCACGCGCTCTTGCAGAAAAATCCGAGCCGCGATCGCATTGGCGACAAAAGTGAGAGAAGCAGAAGCCGGCGCCACCAGGCTGACATCTCCCCACGATAACCCGAAGAGCAGGCTGTAAAAGGCCAAAGCCATGGCCACAAGGCCGAGCAGGAACTGAGGCTTGCGCAGAACTCGCGCCAGCAGGGCCATCAGTCCGCCGCGTCGCCAGAGCTCGCCGACATCGCCTACTTGTTTCATCGCATGAGAAAGCAGCACATCGCCCGTGGTAGAGGCCAAAACGATGACCACGATCGCGCTCCATGTGTATAACTGCTTCACGATCCCATCCTGCTCGTAACCGGCTCCGGCATGGACTCTTGCGGCTTATCGTGCGGCGTTAGATGGGTGCGCGCTGGGCCACCTGCAATAAATGCCACGCCGCCAGAAACCAGCAGGATGCCCAGCCAACGTGTAGCCGTCACCTGTTCATGAAGCACGAATTTCGCGATCAGGGCGAGAAGCACGTAGCCAAGCGATGTGGCAGGGAGCACGTAGGTCAAGTCAGCCCACGACAGGGCGGTCATATAAGCAGCGAAAAAGGCGAGCAGAAGCACGATCCCCAGAGCGACCCAGGGATTCAGGATTGCCAAGATGACATCAGGAATGTGGCTGAGGGAAATGCTACCCACTTCCTTCATGCCCCGTGACAGCATCGAATCGCCTACTGCCCCGAACACGGTCACCCCGGCCAAAACCAAATACTTGCGAAAGGTCACTCGTGTTTCCTAAGAATTGGCCTAAGCGTTGGCGACTTCGACCGCAGACGACGAATCTTCTTTCGAGCGCTTGTCCCTGACCCACTTGTGGCGCATGGCGCGTACTTTCAGAAAAGTCTTGGCTTCCTTGTACAGGCGCTTGCGGTCGCCGCTGTCGAATGCCGCCTTCCTTAAGATACGGTAGATCGCCTTGGGACGGAAATAATACTCGTCGTAGAAGCGGTGCACGGAATCCAGAATTTCGTCGGCGGGCAGGCCTGGATATTGTATGTGCGCCAGCTGATGTCCACCCTCGTCTACCATTTTCGTGTCTGCGACCATAAATCCGTTCTTGACGGCGTAGTCGTAAAGCTCGGTCCCGGGATACGCGTGGGCCACGGAGACTTGAATCGTCTCCACGTCGAGTTCCTTGGCGAACGCGATCGTATTTCTGATGCTCTCGCGAGTTTCGCCCGGCAGGCCAAGGATGAAGTCGCCGTGGATCACGAGGCCGAGCTTATGGCAGTCTTTGGTAAACTGCCGGGCGCGCTCGACGGTGGCGCCCTTCTTGATGTTCTTCAGTATCTGCTGGTCCCCAGACTCGAAGCCGACGATAAGCAACCGGCACCCGGCTTCTTTCATAGCTTTCAGAGTCTCATAGTCGGTAGTGACGCGCGACGTGCAAGACCACGTGATGTTCAGTGGCTTCAACTTGGAACATAGCTCGATGGTGCGAGCCTTCTGGATGTTGAAGGTATCGTCGTCAAAGAAAAACTCTTTCACGAACGGCCAATATTCTTTCGCCTGGGCCATTTCGCGTGCGACGTCGTCGGAAGAGCGCTTGCGCCAGGGATGGCCGCTGAGCGTCTGCGGCCACAGGCAAAAGGTGCACTGCGCCGGGCAGCCGCGCGTTGTATAAAGCGACACATAGGGGTTTAGCAAAAAAGGAACGTTGTAGCGTCGGACATCGAGATCACGTTTGTAAACGTCGGTTACGTGCGGCAGGGCGTCCAAGTCCTGAATCTGTGGGCGATCGGGAGTGTGCACGACCGAACCGTTCTTCCGATAAGAAATGCCGAGGATCTCCTCAAGCGGCTTGCCTCGTGCAAACTCGACAATCGTGAAGTCAAACTCCTTGCGGCAAACAAAATCAATCGCCGAGCAATCTCTAAGCGATTTCTCCGGAAGCACGCTGACGTGCGGGCCGACAAATGCGATCTTGATACGCGGGCTAGCGTCCTTAACAGCCTGCGCGAGGCGAATGTCACCAGGGAAACCCGGAGTACTGGTGAAAAGCACCAGTAACTCATAATCTTTGGCGATGTTGATGGTCTCTGGGGCCGAAACGTGGTGTGGCGGAGCGTCCAGAAGGCGGGCACCCTCGAGCAGGCCCGTCGGGTAAGCCAGCCACACTGGATACCAATACGATTCGATTTCGCGCGTGGCGGGCCAACGGGACCCCGCCCCACCATCAAAATTTTCGAACGACGGCGGATTCAGGAATAGAGTTTTTAGAGGCATATAGGTGAATTGCTTATACTAACATCCTCTCGTCGACCCAACAGCGCCGAGTGCATCCTCAGGTACGTCCTTTGCATTCGCTAGGAAAGCGTCTCCCGTCCCAACCAACAGTGGGGTCGAGTTGGGTTAAGCACAGATATTTCAAGCTACTAACAGCTATCCTTATAACAATCCCTTTACAGTGAAAGTATGTTTTGATGCACTGGGACGCGAAAAGTAGCCCTTGTTGGGGAACTTACGGATTGGAGGGACAGTCAATTTTGCCAAAAATTTGGCGGCTTTCAAAGGAGGATGCTACGTGCTTAAACCCGAGACGCGGTATCCCACGGCTACTGTCCACCCA
>QIAR01000143.1 GCA_003225595.1 Acidobacteriota bacterium
TCGCAGTCGTGCAGCCGAATCCCGTCAACCGCTCCTATGGGCCGCGTTCGCATTTGCGGCGGGAATTCTCCTTGGCTCATGCGCTTGGCGGCCTCCCTTGTGGTGGGCTCTGGCTACCGTTGGATTCCTAGCGGCTGCGGCTTACTTCGTGCTTGAACGAGCCTGGGTGTCGAAGGCACTCGCGTCTGGCAACGCTGTTCTTGATCGGCGCCTTCAGCAGTCAGATACGAGGCGGAGGCAATTCGCCCGATCTAGAGATCCTGAGGTTCGCAGATGGGCGAGAGGTCGTGATTACTGGCCACGTGATTGCCGAAGGCCGTATCCGTGCGGCGAGTTTCGGAGGAGTGAGGCAGTCGCTCGATCTCGAAACCGAGGAGATCACTTCTGGGGCTGACACAATCAACATACGGTCCGGGCTGCGCCTCGGTGTCTATGCAAAGCAGTTCAAGGAAGAGTACGAAGAGGCTGAAAACGCCGGCCGCATGCGCATCTACCGCTATGGAGAACGGCTTCGATTTCCCGCCAAGCTTCGCCCGCCACGTAATTTTCGCAACCCCGGGGCATTCGATTATCAGGGTTACCTCGCCGAAAACGGCATTGTGGTCCTCGGCTCCGCCAAGGCAGGGAGTATTGAACCGCTCCCCGGCTTCGTCGGAAGTCGAATCGAACTCCTCCGCACGCGCATCCACCGCAGCACACTCGAAAAAATCCACGCGCTATGGCCACCAGCAGAGGCGGCGTTGATCGACGCCATGGTTATCGGCGAAGCGGCTTTCATTGACCGGGACACGCGTGCCGACTTCCAGCGTTCCGGGACCTATCACATCCTGGTTGTTTCCGGAATGAATGTGAGCATTCTCGCGTTCGTGATCTTCTGGGTGCTAAAGCGCATCCGCTTGGGCGAGATCGCCGCCAGCATACTTACCGTGCTGCTTTCCATCGCGTATGCATTGCTCACGGATGTTGGCGCACCTATCTGGCGGGCGACGCTCATGATGATGTTGTACCTCGGTGCACGTCTGCTGTATCGCGAGCGTTCGATGCTCAATGCTTTGGGTGCAGCGGCCTTTGCATTGCTGGTTCTCGATCCGCACGAACTCTTCGGAGCAAGTTTTCAGCTCACGTTTCTTTCGGTGCTTATCATTGCGGCTATTGGCATACCCATTCTGGAGCGTACGTCGCAGCCCTACTCCCGAGGACTGCGACATCTGAGTTCGCCAGACTACGACCTCTCTCTTCCGCCGCGTGTGGCGCAGTTCCGGCTCGACTTGCGAATGATCAACGCTCGGCTAGCGAGATTTCTGGGAGCACGAATTCCTCTACGAATGATCGGCGGCGGAGCGAGCGCTCTGCTCGCCACCTTCGAAGTATTGTTCATTTCCGCGTTGATGCAAGTCGGTCTCGCGCTGCCAATGGCTTACTACTTTCATCGCGCCACCGTGGTTGGTTTTCCCGCCAATGGCTTGGTGGTGCCACTCACAGGCGTGCTGATGCCAGCCGCGGTGCTGGCGGTAGCCCTAGGATACATTTCTCTGGTACTAGCAAAGTTACCGGCGCTGATCGCCGCTGCTTCGCTCGAGGGAATCACCGGTACTGTGCGCATACTAGGTGGGCTGCGGATAGCTGATCTCCGCGTGCCTACGCCGGGATTACTGGTCATCGTCGCAGGTGCGGGAGCATTGGCGGCAGCGATGGTCCTGTCACGCCGCAGGCGTGCATTGGCTTATCGTGGGCTGCTTCTCCTCACCGCGGTCGCCGGCTGGATCGCTCTCCTCCCACCTCATCCGCAAGTTCGCCCTGGCGCACTGGAACTTACGGCCATTGACGTCGGCCAGGGAGACTCATTGCTGTTGGTTGCGCCGGAGGGAACAACCATGCTGGTGGATGCTGGCGGACCGATCGGAGGACAGCGTTCAGAATTGGATTTCGGCGAAGACGTGGTCTCGCCCTACCTCTGGTCACGAGGCTTTTCGCACCTCAACGTGGTCGCGATCACCCACGCTCACTCGGACCACATCGGCGGGATGCACGCTATTCTCAAAAATTTTCGCCCGCGGGAGTTGTGGTTGGGGGTCATTCCACCCAGTGCAGAGCTCTCCAGATTGTTGCAGCAGGCAAAGAAGGAGGGAATTACATTGGTCCAGCATTTCGAAGGCGACACTCTCAATTTTGGAGGAAGTACTGTTCGCGTGCTTTCGCCAGCTCGCGATTGGGAGATTGCGAATCAGCCACGGAACAACGACTCGCTGGTTCTTCATTTCACCTATCGCCAATCCTCAGCGTTGCTGGAAGGTGACGCAGAGAAGAAAATAGAAGAGAGACTTGCAGCCCAGCATCCGCGAGCCGATCTGCTAAAAATTGGCCACCACGGCGGCCTCACTTCAACCATACCGGAGCTGCTGCAAGCGGTACAGCCGCGAATTGCAATCATTTCGGTGGGAGCGCGCAATACATTCGGTCACCCGCGCATTGAGGTGCTGCAAAGGCTGGCGGATTCGGGCGTTTCAACTTATCGAACAGATCTCGACGGAGCGGTCACATTCTACCTGGACGGGCGCTCCGTCACTCCGCAGCTGTCGAATCATCATTAACCTCAAGCTCATCGTCGGACCCAGGCGCCCGGCGGTACTCTTCGATGACACGGCGCGCTTCTTCGGCCTGTTCTTCGCGAACCAGAATGATCGTGCCGCCAACGCCGGGAAACGTATCCTGCGAAGCATCGAGAGCAGTCATGTCCGTGTCGATGCCTGCCGACTCGAGCAGCCCTTTCACCACCAGGGCTTCCGATTCCTGCCCCGCATCAAAGACCTTGACCAGCTTTTCATTAGGATCGGGGCGCTCTTGGTCCGCTCGTTTATGATCCTGCATTACTCCTCCGCGAGAGCCAGTCGGCCGGGGATGCTACGCACCACCAATGTGATTCATCCCACGGTCTGCTTTACCAACGTCGAAAGTATGGACTGAATCATACTCCATTTTGCATGAGGTTAATCTGGAATGGAGAAATCGCACCCTTCGTGTATTTAGACGAGCGGCGTGACATCACCGCCGCAGTTGACATGACGTAGGGAGCCCGAGTAGATTTTGCTCACCTTTCTTTTTGCTCTTTCAAAAACTCTTTGGTTCGCGCGTCCTCATCACCACGATGAGCCATGGGAAGCGGGTGAGAATCCCGCGCTGCCGCGCAACTGTAAGCGAGGAAATCTGCAGTCGGCCACTGGTGCGATATGCCCTGGGAAGGCCGGTTGTGATACTCGGACGATAGCTACGGGGCAGGACCTCGTCCTTACACGTCCTAACTCGCGAAGCCAGGAGACCGGCGCGAACCGCCACCATCAACCCCTTTCGCGTGTCAAAGGAGGATTGCATGCGCCCGGTTCTCGCGCTCGTCTCAATTGCTGCTCTTGTAGTGGGAGTATCCGCTGCTGAGCTCAAAATCAAAGTCATCGATCCACAAGCCGCCGCTGTAGCGGGAGCCCAGGTCTCGCTGCTGGAGCAAGAGCACGCGGCCCCCATTACCGTGCAGACCACCTCGGGTGAGGGGATAGTTTCGCTCCAAAGTGTAAAAGCTGGACATTATCGCGTGCAGGTATTGGCGGCGGGGTTTGCTGCCTACGATGAAGATGTCTCTCTGCCACAAACTTCTGCGCTGACGGTGAAGCTCCGCGTCGCAACCACAACTGAAACCGTTGTGGTCAGCGCCACCCGATCGCCGGTACCGGAAGAGCAGAGCGCCACGAGTGTCGCCACACTTGAAGGCCGACAGCTTGAAACCATGCAGCCGGTCTCCGCGGCCGACGCAGTGCGATTTTTGCCGGGAGCCGTAATTGACACCGCAGGACAGCGCGGCGGGCTGGCATCACTGTTCGTGCGAGGCGGAGATTCACGCTACAACAAGGTCATTATCGATGACGTGCCAGTGAATGATCCGGGTGGAACATTCGATTTCGGAGTTGTGCCGCTGGCTGAAGCCGACCGGCTGGAGTTCGTGCGCGGAGCGCAGAGCACGCTGTATGGCTCCGATGCGATGACCAGCGTTCTACAGGTGTTCACGCGCGACGGGGGTACGCAAATTCCTGAGTTGCGCTTAGGTGCCGACGGTGGGACTTTCGAAACAGCGCACGGATATTTGACTCTTTCCGGTACACGCGGCCGGTTTGATTACAACCTTTTTGGCGACCAGTTCAACACTAATGGGCAGGGGCCCAACGATGAGTATTCAAACTCGCTCCAAGGGGCGAATCTCGGCTTTGCGTTGACCAAGAATGCGCTGCTCCGGTTCCACACGCGCCATTCGAACAGCCGCACTGGCGTGCAGTCGGAGTGGAACTTCAACGGCCAACCCCTCATGCCGCCTGACCTCGACCAGAAAGCGCGGCAAAATAATTTTCTGGCCAGTGCTGAAGTGACTATCACCGGGCCCTCGCGATGGCAGCATCGTTTCGGCGGCTCTGAGTACAATCACAAACGGACGAATCAGGACAGT
This sequence comes from Acidobacteriota bacterium, assembly GCA_003225595.1. Lineage (GTDB taxonomy): Bacteria > Acidobacteriota > Terriglobia > Terriglobales > Acidobacteriaceae > Gp1-AA124. Next base: position 4,487 of record QIAR01000143.1, read on the forward strand.
GTCATGGAGCCGGGTCGAGTATCCCCTGTCTTCGGCAACATCGATTTTCCATTTGATAGCGTGGCCAATATCAATCGCGCTGGATTTGAATACCAAGGCGATTATGTCGAGCGCAATTGGGCGCGCACCACAATGGGTTACGAGTTCGAAGATGAAAACGGCTTTGTCGGGGACTTGAATTCACCGCCACTGACGCATGGCCTGCGGCGTAATCACGCGCTCTACGGACAGCAGACAGTGACCAAGGGTCGAATGTCGTTGGTGGCCGGGGCTCGATTTGTCCATAACCAGACCTTTGGCAACAAAGCCGTCCCCCGAGTGGCGGTTGGCCTCCAGGTGCTGCGGGGCAGCCAGATTTTTTCGGGAACCCGGCTGCACTTCTCTTATGCGACGGGAATCAAGGAGCCGCGGCTCGAAGAATCGTTTGCCAGCGGTCCATTCGTCACTCCCAACCCGCACCTGCAAGCGGAGGAGAACCGTGCATTTGAAGCGGGTGTGCAACAAAGCTTGTGGAGCCGCCAATATTCACTGAGCGCCACCTACTACAACAACCAATTTCACAATCAGATTGATTTTGCCATCAACCCAGCAACCTTCATTGGCCAATACGTGAACGTGAACAAGTCGATGGCGCACGGAGCGGAATTGGAATTTCATGGGCGGCCATTATCACGGCTCTCCATCGATGGCGCCTACAACTATGCATCGACCCAGATCCTGGTAGCCCCGTTTGCGTTCGATCCCCTTGTGTCCGCTGGGCAACCACTGCTGCGCCGCCCTAAACACTCGGGCAGTCTGCTGTTAAGCTATCTTGGACGCCGGTGGGGTGGAAATCTTGGGGGAAGTTTCGTTGGGCGACGGCTCGATTCGGATTTCCTTGGCTTCGGTGTCAATCATGCGGCCGGCTATGCACGGGTGGATATTGGTGGATGGTTTACATTTAATTCGCGCATTACCTTCTACATCAATTTAGAGAACGCGCTGAACAAGCACTACGAAGAGGTCACAGGATACCCGGCGTTGCGTGCGAATTTCCGCGCGGGAATGAGATTTCGGATCGGGGGAGAGTAGATCGCAGTAGACTTCCTCCCAAATTCCTGAGTTTTTTCCGAGCTTGCGCTCGCGCTGGAACAGCCGAGGGCGGCTGTGCTTACCTAGTTGTGGCCGAGGGTAAGTCTGTAGGTCTCCAACCATCAAGAAACTACCGCTGCCGCGCAGAAATACGTTTCAATCGTCGCGCAGAGTTCGTGTTGGATTTGGCCGCAGCGCAATGCTCTTCGTTGTGGTTACCGCTGTCGGGCAGGTCGGCTATCTGTGGAGGCATGGGAGCAGCAGACTTGTATCCCTGATACTTGCTGCGCGCCACGATCAGTTTCTCGACGTCCTGCGCATTGAGAGGCTGCTGGTCTCCAAGCAGATGCGCAACCAGCGCGATCCGGGCAAAGTGCTCCACGGTTTCCATTTTCATATAGGCGCGCGGCAGGTCTTCGCCGTAAGCCACGACTCCGTGGTTCGACATGAGTATCGCGTCGTATTGGGGCACGAGAGGCTCGAGTGCGTCGGTCAATTCCGGCGTCCCCGGCGTGCCGTACTTGGCGAGCGGAATGCAGCCGAGCCCGATCACCACCTCACAGACCAGCGGTTGGGTCAGGGCACGCCCCGATGCAGCGAATCCGGTAGCGGTGGGCGGGTGTGCGTGCACAATTCCCTTCACGTCGGGGCGCAATTTGTAAATCAGCAAATGCATGCCGATTTCGCTGGAAACGTCGCGGCGTCCGGACAGTTGGCGGCCTTCAGTGTCAACGATCACCAGGTCGGAGGGACGCATTCTGCCTTTGCTTATGGACGTGGGAGTAACCAGGATACGGCGGCTGTCCAGACGAACCGAGAGATTGCCGTCGGTGGCAGCGACGAAGCCGCACGCATGCAGCATGCGGCCGAAATAGACAATTTCTTGCCGATAGTGGCGTTCGCTGGCCATTAGATTATTGGAGACGAGAAGCGCGCCCAAGCTCAGTTTGGGTATGGTACAGCAGGCGGTCTATAGGACACAATCCCGCTATCCTGGGATTCTAAAGAAGATTCTAACGAAGTAGGATACGCTGCTGATTGATTTGCGAAAAATGAGCGACCGCCAGGCTGCTCCTATAATCTCAATCGGTGCTGCTTTCCGACTTCAATTATCACCTTCCCGAAGAACTGATTGCGCAGGAGCCCTTGGGCGACCGGGCGGCTTCACGAATGCTTCATCTCAATCGCGCGACCGGGCAGTTTGAAGACCGGACATTTAGGGATTTCCCCGACCTGCTGCGGGCGGACGATCTTGTGGTGCTTAACAATACGCGTGTGTTTCCCGCGCGATTGTATGGCAGACGAATCGGCGCAAAGGCACAGCCGGTCAGCCCCAAGAATCCGGCAGCACGGGATTTTCTGCGCGGCCGCATTGAGGTGCTGCTCACTCGTCAGGTCTCGGATGAGCCAAATGAGTGGGAGTGCCTGGTCCGTCCGGGACGAAAAATCGGAATCGGCGAGCGCCTGTTCTTCGGGGAGAAGGACGAACTAAAAGCCGACGTGGTGGCGCGTGGCAGTTTCGGGGAGCGGCGAATCCGGTTTGCTTCAGTGCCCGACTTCTTTTCCGTCATTGAGCGAATTGGGCATGTGCCGCTGCCTCCCTACATCGATCGCGAAGATCGTCCGGAAGATCGGGAGCGTTACCAGACTGTCTACGCCCAGGAACGTGGATCCGTGGCAGCGCCGACCGCAGGATTGCACTTCACTCCAGAAGTGCTTGCCCGCATGGCGGAGCGTGGAATTGAAACCACGGAGATTACGCTTCATGTCGGGCTCGGCACTTTTCAGCCGGTGCGGGTGGAAAATGTGGAGCAGCATAAGCTGCACCGGGAATGGTGCTCAATCTCGCCCCCGGCGGCCACGAGAATCAACGCCGCAATTGCCGCTGGCCGGCGTGTAATTGCCGTGGGAACGACCACGGTGCGCACATTGGAGTTTTCTGCCATCCGGTCGGCGAATGCAAAGCTTATTGCAGGCAGCGGCGAGGCGGATTTATTTATCTATCCCGGATATCAGTTCCGAGTAGTAGGTGCCTTACTGACGAATTTCCATCTGCCGCAATCCACGCTATTGATGCTGGTGTGCGCCTTTGGCGGCCGGGAGCAGATTCTCGAAACCTATAAACACGCAGTTGCGCAAAAGTACCGATTCTATTCGTATGGTGACTGCATGTTTGTGGAATAGCGCACGGTAGCGACGCAGTTCGTTACTTCTCACAGAAGTTGCAGCAACTCACTAATTTCGGCCTTCAACTCGCAGACAAACTGAGAGGAATAGCGCAAGGACTTGGAAAAACCCGCCGGCAAGGCGATATACTTTGCACGAGGGCAGGGCGAGACATGAGTACAGGTGCAATGTCGAAGCAGGTTTCGATCGAAGATTTCGTGGCCGGTCTGC
>QIAR01000144.1 GCA_003225595.1 Acidobacteriota bacterium
CGAAATCTGATCGACAAGACTGTCCTCTATGAACTGATCGCCATATGCTGGGAAGTGGGACAAGCAAGCTCAGTTCACAACCATCGTGATCAGAACTGCTGGATGGCGGTGCCCATCGGGCGATTGCTGGTGGAGAATTATCATCTTGTCTATCAGAAGCTGGATCAAGGCAAATGCCAGTTAGAAACGGCCAATACATTCGAGATGAACCCGAGCCATCCCTGTGCGGTTGATCCGCTCGAGCCCGTGCACCGCGTGTACAATCCGCGGGAGTTCAACCAGCGAGCCGTGAGCCTGCACGTGTATTCACGGCCCTTCGACAGCTGCGTAGTCTATTCGCCCGAGCAGGGCACATGCGGAGAGATCAAGCTGCACTACACGACAGAGTACGGCAAGCGGACCAACAGCGGTTAGCATTTAGCCATCGAGTTTCTCGGTAGGGTTTGCCTCTTTGCAGACGCTCAGTGCTAATTGCTAAGTGCTAAGAGC
>QIAR01000145.1 GCA_003225595.1 Acidobacteriota bacterium
TGGTCGCGCCCAAGCTTTCTTCTGTCCAGAAGCCGCGAGCGACGGCAATTGGAACAGGCCGCATTTTCCTCATCGATGCGATGTCGTTCATCTTCCGTGCCTACCACGCGATGGCACGGCAGCGGCCAATGTCGACCAAGACAGGTATCCCCACTTCTGCGACATTTGTTTTCGTCAATATGCTGCGCAAGTTGCGCGACGACTTCTCGCCCGAATACCTGGCCGCGGTTTTTGATGTG
>QIAR01000146.1 GCA_003225595.1 Acidobacteriota bacterium
TTGCCGGAAGCGATCAGCTTCTCAACATTGACGGCGACAGCACGGTTTTCTTTCTTCATGCGTGCGACGGTGGCTTCGACACTCGCGGCGTCCCACAGTTCGAAGGGCCCCAGTTCCCAGTTGAAGCCCAGCCGCATGGCGCGATCGATTTCGACAATGGAGTCGGAAATCTCGGGGATGCGATTGGTGGAATAGTTCCAGAGGTCTGACAGCACGGACCAGAGAAACTGTCCAGCTTTGTCGCCCTTCTGCGGAGCGGAGCCCCCGAGCCCGAGCAGCATGCGAATTCGTGCGCCGGTGTCTTCGACATTCTTGGCCATGTCGAGGGCAGGAAATTTGGGCTTCCGGCGTGGGTGATATTCAAGCGTCTTCCAGTCGAGAGCGAGGCGCTCGTCTTCTTTCGCTTCGCCTCCTTTGATCTTCTTGTAGAATCCGCTGCCGGTCTTGTCGCCCAGCCATTTGCGTTCGAGCATCTGCTTATAAAAATCCG
>QIAR01000148.1 GCA_003225595.1 Acidobacteriota bacterium
ATTTGCTATGAAGTCCTACGTGGGAATCCTCGGAACAGGCTCGATATTCGGTGCGCTTGCGGGGTGGGCTGTTAAAGCGTGGGGGACTTAGATTCAGGATCGTCTTCAAAGGCATTCCTTCTTCGTCTGTAGGACCTTGAACGAACGTACTTGAGTCTCGCCTTCATCGTCCTCGTGCAACTCAACTATGCGGTCGCGCCACGCTTCACTAGGCGTCCTCGTTCCTAGTCTCTTGTGCCTTACGAGTCGAGCCCCCGGAGCGCGATGTAGTTGACATTGCCAAGATTCAGCAGGATGTCGAGTTGCAGAAAACCCTAAGAGGTCGATTTTGAACGTGGAATGGAATCTGACAAAGCCCATGTACCATTTATGTGAGAGCGAATGCAACGCTGCAAAATATCCGTTTGCCAGGCCCTTCCTTTCCTTTCAGGGCTATAATTCCCGCCCATGCCTTTGTCCTCGGGCACAATGCTCGGACCCTATGAGATCCAGGCGGCGATCGGTGCGGGTGGCATGGGGGAGGTATACCGCGCCCGCGACACGCGGCTGGAGCGCACAGTAGCCATCAAGGTACTGCCTGCGGCGTTTTCTCATCGTCCCGATCTGCGAAAGCGGCTAGAGCGCGAAGCCCGCACCCTCTCCAGTCTTTCGCACCCTCACATATGTGATCTTTACGACGTTGGGCAGCAGGACGGTGTGGACTTCCTGGTGATGGAATACCTGGAAGGTGAGACCTTGGCGCACCGTCTGCTCAAGGGTCCAGTTGCCGCCGAACAGTTGCTGAAATATGGCATGCAGATGGCCGATGCGCTGGACAGGGCGCACCGTCACGGCATTACTCATCGCGACCTGAAGCCGGGCAATATCATGCTGACCAAAGATGGCGCGAAGCTGCTGGATTTTGGTCTCGCCCGGATGGAAACACAGGCTGTGCCTGTCGCCGAGACACTCATTCAGCTGGCAACGGAAGAACGAAAGCTAACCGAAGAAGGAGTGATTCTGGGCACATTTCAGTACATGGCACCGGAACAATTGGAGGGCAAGGAGGCAGATTCACGTACTGACATCTTCGCGCTTGGTGCGGTGCTCTACGAAATGGCGACGGGCAAGTCAGCGTTCACCGGAAAGACGCAGGCCAGCCTGATTGCCGCCATCCTTGCCTCCGAGCCGCCGGCCATGACCTCACTCCAGCCGCTCACGCCACCGGCACTGGAACGAGTTGTGAAAACGTCCCTAGCAAAGGATCCGGACTCGCGCTGGCAATCGGCACAAGATCTAAAACTCCAGTTAGAGTGGATTGCGGAAGGCGGCTCACAACTCGGAGTACCCGCGCCGGTTGCGAAATGGCGAAGGAGCCGCGAACAATTAGCACGGCTAGTGGCCGGATTGCTCGGCGCAGCGGTCATTGTACTGGGTATCCGCGAGTACCAGCACCGCATATCGGCTCCTGTCGTGACCCGGTTCGTCGTTAACCCTCCGGAGCAGCACTCATTCAATGACTTGAACTCGGTCAAAGTCTCGCCCGACGGAGGCAAGTTAGCGCTCAGAGCGGCCGATCCGGAAGGTCATACTTCGTTGTGGCTGCGACCTCTCGATTCTGCATCCGCGCACGAGCTCCCCGGAACTGCAGGCGCGCAAGTTCCGGTCTGGTCTTCGGATAGCCGTTTCCTGCTGTTCGTTGCCGAAGGCAAGCTCAAGAGGATCGATACCTCGGGCGGTCTTCCAGACGTACTCTGCGATGTTAAGGATATGTCTGTACAGAGCTGGAACTCGGGCGGCACGGTTCTGCTTTCATACGATCTGGATTCGGCAACCAAGCCAGTTGCGATCCAGCAACTTAGCCTCGAGGACTGCTCGATAAAGCCGGTGACAAAGCTCGACATGGCCCATTACGACTTCGGACATCAGTGGCCCAGCTTTTTGCCTGACGGTCGTCACTTTGTGTATGCCGGGTTAAGGACCGACAAGAAGCAAGATGTGCTGCTGGGAACCTTGGAGTCGGAAGCGAGCGAGACCTTGATCCACAACGCGTCCAATCCTAAGTACGCACCGCCTGGATATCTTTTCTTCGAGCGTAACGGCTACCTGTTCGCCCAGCCTTTCAGCCTGAGGAAGTTGCACGTCGCCGGCGCACCGGTGCAAGTCGTGTCAGAACAACTCTTGTTTGGAGGATTGGGCGGAATTGCCAGCTATGACGTGTCGACCAATGGCGTGCTGGTATACCAAGATCAGGGAGAGGTTCGCAACAAGCTGGTGCTACTCGATTCCGGCGGTAAGCGACCGGTGACACTTGCCGAGTCGGGGAACTGGAGTAACGCCAGGTTGGCCCCAGCCCGCAAGAAGCTTCTGGTCAGCAAGAATGACACGCAGGCTCACACTTCCGAACTGTGGACGTACGACTTGCAGCGTAACAACTGGGAGAGATTCAGCTTTGAGTCAAGCCCGGCTGATCATCTTGGGATCTGGAGTCCCGACGGACAGACCATTGTTTATGCTGCCGTCGTAAAGGGCAACTACAACCTTTACCGTAAACCGACGGACCGCTCGCGCGAGGCGGAACCACTGCTGGAAAACGATGTTGATAAGCTGCCCAACGATTGGTCTCCCGATGGCCGATTCCTGCTGTATACCCAGAAGGACACCAAGGGGGCCGCCGATCTGTGGGTGCTGCCCATTACTCTGGGTGGCAAACCCTTCCAACTCACCGACACTCGTTTCAGCGAAGGGAGTGGGCATTTTCGCCCCGACGGTCAGTGGATTGCGTATAGCTCGGATGAGTCGGGAAAGAATGAAATCTATGTGCGTCCCTTTCCGGGATCAGGGAGCAAATGGCAGATCTCCGCGGGCGGCGGAAGCGCTCCGCAGTGGAGCCAAGATGGCAAAAAAATCTACTACCTCACGCCGGACTGGAAGCTAGTGGAAATATCAGTAAAGACCGGTGGTTCGGTCGAAGTGGGCACACCCCGACTTCTGTTTTCCCTGCCCCAAGATTCCGAATACGAGGTCTCAGAGGAGGGAAAGGTTGTGGTAAACGAGCAACTGGGGCAGTGGGCCGGTCCCACGGTAGTGACTTTGAACTGGAATGCCGCGCTCGTCCCGAACAAGTAAGCGGTCGCAATGCTCGATGCAAGGTTGATCTTCGACGGCTCTGAAGCTACCCAGTCCTGGACGCCGAAAGCGATACCGAAAATTCCATCGGCTTCGACTGTATCGGTCGCCTTCACTGCACCTTCGCGCACCCCGTGGAACTGCAGGACTTGGCGCTTGTGGTTTTTCCAAGGCGACAAAACGGCCGAGTGTCCTCCGCCTTGTAGACGACGCCCATGCCGCCGCCCCCCAGCTTTTCGACGATTCGGTAGTGCGAGATGATTTGGCCGACCATTGCAGCGGGAATGCTATGGCGAGTGGCAGGCCAAGTCAAACTCGGGTTGCGTTCCCGACTAGGAACCTGCAGTTCGGGTTGAAGCTGAGCTTCTAACCAAGGCTTCGCGCGGAGCCTGGGAAAGACTCC
>QIAR01000147.1:0-8457 GCA_003225595.1 Acidobacteriota bacterium
CCCACACTGGCATTGGCGGGCGAGGGCGCCCGCCCCACACTGGCATTGGCGGCCAGGAGTGCCCGCCCCACATCTTCTCCGAACATGTTCGCCACCACGTGGCCAAGAATGTCGAGTCCGACCAGATCGATGGTGCGGAAAGTGGCGGACCTCGGCCAGCCGACGGCTTGACCCGTGAGTGCGTCGATATCTTCGATGGTGAGATCCATCTCCTGCATCAGGCGCATCACGTTGAGCACGGAGAAGGTGCCGATGCGGTTGGCGATAAAGTTAGGCGTGTCCTTGGCGAAGACGATGCCCTTACCGAGGCGAACGTCGCAGAAATGGGCGATGGCGTCGAGCGCAGCGCGGTCGGTTTCGGACGTGGGAATGATTTCGAGCAGACGCATGTAGCGCGGCGGATTGAAAAAATGAGTGCCAAACCATGACCGGCGTAAGTCGTCGGAGAAGCCTTCAGCAATCTTGGCGACCGGCAGGCCGCTGGTGTTGGTGGTGATGATGGTTCCGGGCTGACGGACCGTTTCTACCTTCTTCAATAAGGCCCGCTTGATGTCGAGGTTCTCGACGACAGCTTCGATAATCCAATCGACCTCGGCCACGCGCTTGAGGTCGTCTTCAAAGTTGCCAATCGTGACCAGACGCGCGAGCGAAGACTCGAAGAACGCCGCAGGCTTGGACTTCTTCGCGGCGTCGAGTCCGGCGGCGGCGATCTTGTTGCGCGCGGGGCCGTCAGCATGCGGTGGAACGATGTCCAGCAGATAACTGGGGACGCCGGCGTTCGCGAAGTGGGCGGCGATGCGTGCGCCCATGGTGCCGGCGCCGAGAACGGCGACTCTATTAATGCGCTTCATCAATGGATGGCTCCGGGGAAGATTATCGAGTCTAGATTGTAGATGGGCGCGCCTCGGCGGTGAAGCGGCTGATTCGGCAAGTATATTAGTGCCGGAATTACAAGCGGCATAAAAATGCGGTTAGGATGATCCAATGAAACTCCTGGAAATGCTGAGTAAACCTGCCGCGTGGGCAAGTGGATGGTCAAGTGCAGTTCTTTGCTTCAGTGCAGCTGCTGGATATTGGTTAGCCGGGGAACGTGGGAGAGCGATCTGCTGGGCTGTGCTTGGTGCGGTCGAGATCGCAGCTATTGTCCTCTAAAAAAACAGCCACGAAAATTCAAAACAGCCCACTACCCACGCCCCAGCGGCAACGAAAAAGGTATGGCAAACCATCGCACTGTGAGTAGGGTTCAGTATCTGCGGAGGCGAGTGACACAGAGTCTTAATATTCAGAGAGATATTGGTCGGGGCGATAGGATTTGAACCTACGACCCCCTGCGCCCAAGGCAGGTGCGCTACCAGGCTGCGCTACGCCCCGACTCTAGTGAGGGTCTCATCCGATTATAGCTGAGCAGTTTCCTCGGTGCGCACTGCGGGCACCCCGAGGAGGCCTAGCATGCCAGAGTATAATTCAACCATACGACCATGCAGAACCCGCGCTACGCCCTGGTGGCTTACGTGAGGAATCCGGTCGGGGAATTTGTCGAGAATCTCCGTCGGGAACTGCATCCCCAACTTCCCCATTTGGCGGCCCATCTCACCATCCTTCCCCCGCGCCTGCTGCAGGGAAGTGAGAGTTCGGCTCTGGAAGTTCTCGAAACCAACTGCAGCAAAGTGGACCCTTTCGAGGTCAGTCTGGGTGATGTGGAAACGTTCATCCCGGTTACCCCCACGATTTTTATTCGAGTAGCGCGCGCGGCTTACCGCATGAGAGAACTTCACGATCGCCTAAACACCAAGCCGCTTTACGCCCCCGAGGAATGGCTCTACATGCCTCATCTCACTATCGTAAAACTGGGTGCGGAACAGCAGGTCCAACAGGCGTACGAAATTGCCTTCGAACGCTGGGCTGGTTACACAGGAAGCAGGCAAATCCGGGTGGAGGAACTCACGTTCGTCCGTGAAGAACAGGAGAACTGCTGGGTAGACCTGGCGCCTATTCCCTTAGGGCGCAGCCTGGTTTCACCTCACAGCCGCTAACTCCCTCCGCTGCTTCTCTTCTGCGGCACCTCTTATCCACCTGCTAGCCGGAAAAAATCTTTCGACATAGTCCGGAAGTACATGTGCCTACCGTGTGTTGCTAATGACCCTTGTGAGCGTTACATATGGAATGGAAGGCTGCCCGCGCCAGCGTCAAAGTGCGCTTCCAGAGCGGGTTGGCGGGATGCTGGCGGGCTGGAGAGCCGTATGCAGATCGGGGTTTACGGATCAGGATATCTGGGCACGGTGATCTCAGCCTGCCTCGCGGATTTTGGAACTCCCGTCTCCTGCTGCCATGCCGATAGCTCGCGCATGGTCGAAATGGCGCAAGGCAACGTTCCGTTTTTTGAGAAAAATCTGCAAGAAGTGATTCGGCGCAATGTGCGCGCCGGTCGTTTGGTGTACTCGACCGACATCGAATCATTTGCCCGCAAGATGCGTCTGATGTTTCTGGCGGAGGATTCCCCCAACCACCTGCAAGATCTGGTGTTGCGGATAGCGCGCTTGGCGCCTAAACCGCCGGTCCTGTCCGTCGTCACTCCGGTTGCGGTGGGTACTGCCTCGGCTCTCGAAAAGAGTTTGCAAAAAGAAAGTCTGCAAGCCACCATTGTTTCCCAGCCGATGTTCTTTACCGATGGCTGTGCGATTGAGGACTTCAATTGGCCTGATCGCATTATTCTCGGCACTTCGTCCCATGACGCGGTTCTGGCACTGAAACAGATTTTTCATCCGCTGGTGATGCGTGGAGTGCCCGTGATCGTTACGAACCACGAGACGGCGGAACTGGTGCGCGAGGCCGCCACTGCTTTCGTGGCCACTAAAATTTCCTTCATCAACGAACTGGCAGGTTTATGCGAGCGAGTGAACGCCGACGCGGTGAGTCTCGCTCTCGCTCTTGGCCTCGACAAGAAAATTGCACCTCGTTGTTTGCAGCCGGGCGCAGGCATGGGCGGAATTTTTGCCGAGTCAGACATGGACTCGCTGGTTGGGTTAGCACAGGAGAAGAAAGTCTCTTTGAAGGTGCTGAGCGCTGCGCGCGAAGTGAATCACCTGCTCGCCGACCGGTTGGTAGACAAGATTGCTGCCGTAGTCAACTCCGTTCAGAACAAAAATCTAGGTATCCTGGGCTTGGCCTTCAAGCCGAATACGAATTCAGTGGCGGGATCTTCTTCCATCCGGCTGGTGCAGAGCCTGGTCGCCAAAGGCGCCAGGGTTCGTGCTTACGATCCGGTAGCTATCCCTGATGCGCGGATGCACCTGAACGGCATGGTGCACTACTGCGAGTCGCCGTACGCCGCAGCCGAAGGAGTCGATGCGCTCGTGGTCGGCACCGCTTGGCCGGAATTTCGCGCGCTCGACTTCGATAAAATCAAACACCTGTTAAAGCGGCCGGTCATCGTGGATACCAAGAATCTGCTCGATTCCGCGCGCCTGCGCGCCATGGGATTCGAATACGTAGGTGTCGGCCGGAGCTAAGCTTCAGCCGAGCTAAGCTTCGTCACTCTCTTCCTCGTTCCCGCAGTTTGTTCTTTTCTTCATCCGCCTGTGTCTGACAGCTGCCGACGCGAGTTGTTATAATCACAAAAATACGGTGGGAGTAGCTCAACTGGCAGAGCACCGGACTGTGGCTCCGGACGTTGTGGGTTCGATTCCCATCTCCCACCCCATCGCTTCAGTCGGTTGCAGCGAGCGAAATCACTGCGAAATCAGGGTGGCTTTTGGTAAAGCCATCCGGACCACCTTTTCGTGTGCAGTACGCATGTCCGTTGTGAACGCATCGCCGTACAAGTTCAATGTTGTGCGAATATCAGAGTGACGCATCAACTTTTGTTGCACACCCACCGGAGTGCCCACGGAATCCAGCCACGAGCGATGCGTGTGCCTGAATGTGTGAGAACTGACATGCCCGATGCCTGCCTTTGCCGCCGCATCGGAAAGCGTTTCCCATACGAATGTGTAACTGAGCGGCTGGCGTCCGAGCTTCGCCGGCGAAGCGAAGATCCAATCCTCTGAGTCTGAGAATTGAGTTGTCTGCCGCCATTGTTTCAGAACGTCCAACAGTTCATCTGCGCAGACCATCGTGCGGGCAGAGTGCGAAGATTTCACTTCATCCACAATCTGCTTCACTATGGCGCGTTCGATGCAGAGAGTCTTGCCGAGCCAATCCACATCACACCATTTCAGGCCCAGCAGCTCAGAGATGCGAAGCCCGAAACTGACAGCGACTAGCAGCATCGTTCTCCAGCAGAGATCGCCGCCGAGCACTGCCAATAAAGCTTGGAATTGTTCGGCCGTCAGACTGCGCGGCTTGCGTACACGTTTCGACGCGCCATTGATACTGACGAGTTCCATTGGATTGCGCTGCGTCGGCATGTCACCGCGCCACATGGCGAAGTCCCACAGAACATGCAGCAAGCCCCGGATGTGAACTCTGCTCTTTGGTGAAAGTTCTAATGAGCGGAGCCAAAGTTCTACCGGACGGGCTTGCACATCTGTGATTAAGCAATTACCCCAACGTGGCATGATGTGATTGTCGATCCACGCTTCATAGCCGCGCTTCGTGCTGGCCCGTGCTGGCATTTTCTCTGCTCGGTACTGCTCAACCAATTGTCCTACGTTAACGATGGCTCGCTCACGCTGAAGCCGCAAGCCCCTTCTAACGGCCTCAGCTTTTCGCAGCGCGTCGGTCTTGGTTGGAAGCTCGATGAGCGTCCCGAGTTTCTGAGATCGCCTTTGATTGCCCTCGCACCAGAGGAAATTCCAAGTGGCGCGAAGCCGGTTGAATACGACACTACCCTTCGGTTTGCGTGCTCTCAAATTAGCCTCCTTTCGGAGAGCACAGTTGGCGCTGGGGATGGTAGCACGGGATTTTGCAAAAGAGCAGCGTCTAAGTCCACTTTCCGGAAGCGCCAGACACGGCGTTGGATTCCCGAAAGCGCAAATGCTTGCACTCGGCCCTGGCGCACCCAAACCAACAAGGTGCGTGGCTTCACCTTGAGGTAGGCTGCGGCCTCCGACGCAGTCAGCCAATCAGATACTTGAAGCGTGTTCATTTCAAGCACGCTTTCTTTACGTATGTTGCTCCATCCTGTCGCATCATCAGGCGACTATCGTGACCGGCAGGAGCAGCGGCAGGCAACCCCCAATTAAAGTCGTGCGAGTGGAAATCAGCAGATTGTTTAGTGTTTATGCGGCTTGGCAGCAGTGGGAGTTTTACTCGCGTGATGCGAGTTGCGCGAGCGCAGCAAACGGCTCAGTTCCTCAAATTCCTCAGGCAGATGGAAGATAAAGACGTTGACAAGCTCTGAGTGGGAGAAGCCGTTCATCCGCTGCTTGGCACGTGTCTTTTCATCCTGCACCTTCTTTCGCCATGGTTCTCCCGCTTGGTAACTCATGGGATATGTGGCCGGGCCAGGGTCGGACCACTTGGGCTTGATCCCCTGCTTCTGAAGAAATGAGCAGTACTTCATGCCCTTGAGTTCCATCAGGATGGCTGCGAAGATAACCGTGTCTCGCTTCCCTGGCTTCCGTTTCTTTTTCTCCTTAATGGGTTCTGGCGTTAAGCCGCGAAATTTGGTCAAAAAAGCCTTCATCGCCTGGTCGATGTTTGCCAGTGTTGCACTTAATTCGACCGAGGAAACGGGTTTCGCGGGGCCACGAATACTTGCCTCAGCAGGCAGGTGGAATTGTTGCCTGAGGTGTTCTTCTCCAATTGCCAGCGCCAACAGCGACGTGTCGTCGAGGGTTCCACGGATCAGCTTGGCCGCGTTCTCAGTGACCTTCTGTTCCAGTACCCTAGTCACCACCTCGCCGTGCCGTTTGTGCATGGAGATGATTTTCTGGGCGGCTTCACCGCACTTGGCTTCGTAGCGCACCGCACGGCCGATTTCGGCATTAAAGATCGCCGCCAATTCATTCTCCGACCGCCGGTCCAGCTCAATTCCATGGCGGGTGTAATCCACCGCAATAGCCCGCTCAAGAGGTCCGTTCCGCGGTCCCACAAAGACATCCGAAACGTAGTCCTTCTCAGAATCATGGGCCAAAAGACTTGCCCCCATAGTGGCAAACCTTCGGTCAATACATTGGCTGCAACGGCCACAGTGCCGCTGTGTCTTGGACTGGAACATCGAGTGCGAACAGGAGCAAGTATGAGCAATCAGGTGGGCGGCTTGGTGTGTCGCGAGGCTCGCAACCACCTCCGTCTTTGTCTTGAATAAGTATGGGTTATCGACGATGAAATCGCGTTCTGTCACAGCGGCGCAGAGGGAAGACAAGAGATGAAGGCCTAGTGGATGGGTGGTGCGGGAGGCCCGCGCGCGGAGTGCTTCTTCGGCAATCGGCAAGTTTAAACTTACGATCCCGTTCTCATAAAACCGCACGCCGCCCGCCTGAACCGACTGAGCCACCAAAGTACCCAACGCCGTGTACAGGAATGAACGCGTCCGTTGAGTCGGTTCCCGCCCACGACTCTGCTTTGTTGATCCAGACTGGAATGTGGACCAGTTGATCGGGAAATTGCTTCTGCAACTCAGTGAAGAGCTTTTTCTGCCGCGAATCGAGCGTTGACACCGGCCGGTGGCTAACCAAGACTAACCTGCCACCTCCCGTCGCCGTCTCTACCGCCCCGGCCAAGGAATCCAGCCCACCAGAAAACATGAGCACACGCTCGGGACTATGGAAGGGCCAGTTTCTCAGGTCACCGAACTCAAAGTACGGTTGCTGTTCTGCGCGGTCACGCTCCAAGGGTACGAACGTAAAGGAGTATCTGTCGTTGGAGAGGAAGCCCAGCACCTCCTCAATCACGTCCGTAATTTTCGCTGTGCCCCAAAAGTCGGGCTCTCGTACCGGAATGACGAATGCAAAATCGCGTCCCCACGGTTCCGTGCTGTCATCGTCTGTCCAATCTGTCCCTCTCCGAGTGGCGCAGTCGGCGCTGAAGACGTAGGATGCGATTTCGAGAAAATCAACCAGCCGGGTAGAAAGATCGTGGCGGAAAATCTTGGCTACATTCTCGAAGCGAATGTTTACATTGGCTTTGGGTCCAACGGAGTCGAGTTTGACGAGGTGCCTTCCCTTTGCAACGGGATCGCTGGCTGCGACTGCTGCCCCGCTGCACACGAAAAGGCGCGGGGCGATCAGTGTTCGCTCCCTTGCTGCTCAAGTTCGCTGCGCAGCTTGTTGACAGCCACTGCCAGGAACGTCGATGTATTCGCAAGATCGATTCCTTCCTGGTAGGCGGTCTTCGAATACCACTCGCCGCAGAAATCCCGCACAATACGAGCACTCTGATCGCAGTGCGCGTGAAGGGCCTCGTTAAACTCGGCAACATCGCCCAAGTCCCGCAGTCGTGGGCTGCCAATTGTAGCGGCCGTCACGCGACTGAGGTAGAAGTTGAGGAACCGGGCAAAGAATCTTCCGAAAAAACGTTGTCCTAATTCGCCGAACCCCTTCTTGGTCGAGAGAGAGCGGACAGCATTTTTTACGTCGGCGCTGCTGCCTCCGAAAAGACTGGCAGTCCGCAAGCCCGCGAGGCTAGCAAGTGCTTCGCCGGCGGACTGCTGAGCCATCTCACTCAGGTCCGTTGCGCCAGATGGGCTCCGGCTGACGTATCGATCGATAGCGCCTTGTACCTCGACCGTGAGATCGAAAACGGTGCTGTCGCTCACCAGGCGGACACCATGCTGGGCGAGTGCGTTTTCCCAATCAGAACTGCGTGAGGCCAGGGCAACCTGCGTCAACAGATAAAACGTGTAGCGCACACCGGAATCGTGCGCTACGTTGTCGAGGGCTTTTCGGCTCGCATCTAACGTCTGCGCCGCGATCGCATCGATGTAGAAGGCTGCGGTAGCGACAACATGGCCAGTCAGTCGGGGTCCGGCAATCTGTTTGACTAGTTCTTTCCACTTCCGCGTTGTTGGAAGTAGTCCCAGACGAGTGTGTCCCACAGCAGACTCTCCAATTTACAAGGCTGAACTTTTGTAGTGCCGCTTCTCCAATTTACCAGGCTGAACTTTTGTAGTGCCGCTTGCCAGCATCCCGCGTCAGGATGCTGCGGCCACATGCTACACCGGGCCAAGACGGAAGGGGAGTTCAATTACCCTAAGCGCCTTTGTCCAGCAGCGACCGTCGGCGTCCCGGGTCAGGCTAGCGAACCGCGACAGCTTGGACTTGCAGGTCCGGGGCGAATGAAGTCCCGCGCCGGAGCGATCAGGCTACCCTACTCGCGCAACTCGCATCTCGCGAGTAAAAAGTTTTCCCGGTTCAACCCGCATGAAAACTGAAGGGTTTGACATTTTCCACTCGCGACACACAGCCACCGTGTTTAGGAGAAGGACCTCCAGCGGGCAATATTGCTCCAGCTCAAGAGAGCGGACATGGAGTCTTTCCCGTCCAAAAGCGACGCGGCAAAGCCGCTGGGCGTTCC